>CAMNEA010000014.1 GCA_946536145.1 uncultured Butyrivibrio sp. | reverse complement strand
CGGTCCTTCGCGGGCCTCGGATCAAAACGACCTATTTACATAATTCCAGAATTACATACAAAAATACATATCAGAGCAAATATAGCGTCACCAGACGCACGAAAAAGACGCGGAACCAAAGTCGGTACCGCGCCTCCTATATACAACTCATATTTACTTCTCAGGATGAAGCTCCATCATAGATTTAAAATATCCGCAACGCTCTCTATCTCTGCTTCTGCCTTGTGAGAATTTCTTGCGGCTCCGATAGCTGCGCTGTGCATTCCTGCAGCAATGGCTGCCTCAACACCGGCGTCGGCATCCTCAATTACCAGACAGTCCGAAGGAGACATGTCAATAAGCTCTGCTGCCTTGAGGAACACTTCCGGATCGGGCTTACTTCTTACGATCATCGTTCCGTCTGCCACAGCGTCAAAAGCATCGGTAAGATCTGTCTTTTCAAGAATAAAAGCAGTGTTCTTGCTGGATGAGCCAACAGCCAGCTTAATACCGTTTTCCTTAAGTTTCTTAAGCGTATCGCGGACATCTCCGGTCACATCGGAAGGTGACATCTCTCCGAGGTACTCCCTGTAAATATTGTTCTTCCTCTCAAGAAGATCTGCCTTTTTGGCATCGTCAAGAGGCTCTCCTTCATATTTCTCAAGAATGATCTCAAGGCTCTCTGCCCTGCTTACACCTCTTAGTCTGTCATTGTCCTTCTCAGTAAAGTCGATGCCCAGTTCCCCAGCTATCTCTTTCCATGCGAGGTAGTGATATTTATCGGTAAAAACCAGCACTCCGTCCAGGTCAAAAATTACTGCTTTAAAGTCCATTCTCTTTTTTCTCCTTTTTCAGCTAGTGTGCACTTTGCGCCGCGATGGGTAAACTCAAATCCATCACCGTCGATCAGCTGCACAGTCATAAGATCGTCTCTTACGCAGAGCCTTATGTGTCTGCCCCTGTAGATAAAGCTGAAGCTGTAGCCCTTTAAATTGTGGGGAACAAACGGGTCGATCGAGATTCCGTCCTCGTTTATTCTTATCCCGGCAAAGCCATAGACGATTGCCATATATGCTCCGCCCATGTTGGCCGTATGAACTCCGTCTCCCGTGTTCTTGTGGAGGTTGTAGAGATCAAGCTTGGCAGAATCTCCAAAGTACTTTTCTGCCTCGTCAAAGAGTCCGAGCCTTGATGCCTGCATCGAGAATACACAGGTTGAAAGTGATGAGTCGTGAGTGGTTATCTTCTCGTAGTACCTGAAGCTCTTCTCCATGGTCTCCTTGTCTGCTGTCTCAGGGAAAAGGAAGTGAGCAAGGACAGTATCTGCCTGTTTGCACACCTGATACCTGTACAGATGCAGAGGATGATAGTGAAGAAGAAGCGGGAACTCCTCCTTGGGAGTGTTCTCAAGATCCCACACAGGCTTTTGCAGGAAGGAGTCGTCCTGAGGACTTATTCCAAGCTCTTCATCATAAGGAAGATACATCTTAAGAGAAGCCTCCTCGATCTCAGAGAGCTCAGCGTCAGTAACTCCAAGTCTTTCCTTAAGCTCCGCCATCTCTACTCGCCCCGCAAGCTCTCTCATCAGCTTTACTGCCCATCTCATACCGTGTGCAGCGCATGCATTGGTGTAGAAATTGTTGTCGATCATGCAGGTGTACTCATCGGGACCTGTTACCTCATTGATGACGAATTTGCCGCTCCTGTCGTAGTTGCCTGCATCCAGCCAGAGGCGCGCTGTCTCAATCAGGATCTCCTCGCCCTCTCTGAGGATGTATTCTTCATCACCCGTTGCGAGGTAATATGAAACGATTGCGTTGGAAATAGCTCCGTTTATGTGGTATGCAGCGGTGCCGCTTGGGAAATATCCCGAGCACTCTACACCGGTTATGGTCCTCCATGGGTAAAGCGCACCCTTCCTGTGGCCAAGCAGAAGCGCGTTTTCCTTGGCTTCCTTTAAAGTCTCATAGCGGAATGACAGAATCTTTTTGGCCTGCCGGGTGTCTGTAAGGATAAAGAATGGAAGCGCGTACATCTCGGTATCCCAGAAGTAGTGTCCTTCGTAGCCCTCACCCGAAAGTCCCTTTGCAGCCATACTCATGCGGTCTGCCCTTGGTGATGAGGAAAAGAGCTGATACATGTTGAAACTCATCGCAAGCTCAAGCTCATCGTCTCCCTCTATCTCCATTCCCGCATCTGCCCAGAATTTTGTCAGAATGTCTTTCTGTGCAGCATAGAGTCCTGACAGTTCTTTTGTCATCAGCTCTTTTAAAAGAGAAGAAGCTGTGTCTGCCGGATCATCAACGCGCAGGGAATCAGCAAAAACCGTATATTTGGTAAGTACGACTCTGTCGCCCTTATCGAGCCTCACAGCAGCCTTGGCGGATACCGAGGTACCTTCCTTCTTCTCGAGAGCAAAAGGTATGTCCTCTTCAATGATCCTTCCGTCCTGCTCTATGCAGAGTCTGTGTCCGACAGCAGACGCGATCGAGAGTTTGCTGACCTGAGTTGACGATACGGTAAGTGATGATCCATCCTTTATCTCGCATCTGTCAACGGTAAGGTATGCCTCGCTCTCAGCAGCAAGCCTTGGGTCGTCGGGATTTGAGTAATTTTTGACATCGGCTATGTGCCTTGAGTCAAAAGTGATGCTGCCGTCGAAATCAACTGCCTCCACGCTGTACTCTATGGTAAAGAGATTGGGGCAGCTATAGTGGGCCATTCTCTTAATGCTGATATCAACAGTATTGCCGCGGCTGTTCTTCCAGGTGATCTCTCTTTTTGTAAAGCCCTCTTCCATGTTGAGGATCCTTTTGTCAGACAAAAGAGTTCCCTTATCCAGACCAAATTCCTCGCCTTCAACAGACATATAGATTGTCTGGGTATCGGCCACGTTGAGCATGGTCTGCTTTTTTTCTATGAGATTGCACAGGCTCTCTGCTTGCTTCATCGGAATGATCTCATAGACACCGCCCAGATACATACCCCTCATGGTGTTAAATGGAGCGGGCACCCCTTCTTCAAGGGTGCCCCTAACTCCTATGTATCCATTGGCATTGCAAAAAAGTGTCTCATTCAGCCTTAAGATATCTTTATCAAATTGTTCATCTCGAATAATGATTCGATTACTGTGCATAATATGTCTCTACTGCCTTTGTCAGTGTATTAACAAACTCATCAGTTGTCTTGATAGAACCCTTAGCAAAATCCTGGAAGATTACACATGATACATTCTGTGCAAGTCCGTCCTTCCATCCCTGCCAGTGCCATGCGCTTGTCTTGCCGGCTGCTGTGTACTCAGCGATTGTGTCTGCGAATGGATCATCAGGCATAAATGTTGATGACTTGAAAGGAGAGATGCATCCGCAATCTTTAGCAAGGATCTCCTGTCCGCCGTCGTTCTCTGAGCACCACTGGATGAATGCCTTAGCAGCGTCTACGTTGCCGCCGTTGTAAAGTCCCCACCAGTTAGGTGAATTGGTCTGGATTGTGTCCTGGCCCTCGATGAATGCGTAAGGGATCATACCAACCTTGAAGTTGCCTGCATCTGCGTACATCTGAGCATCCTGTCCTGTAAGAACAGCACCGATCCATGAACCCTGTGATACAAATGCATATTTGCCTGATGCAAATCCGCCAACCTGATCATCATAAGTTCCTGATACACCGTTGGGATCTGTGTACTCGTTGAAAAGGGCTACCATCTCAGCCCATGCCTTAACACGGTCGGGATCAAACTTTCCACCGTCGTTGATCATATCGATGTACGTTGTGTCATCTCTTGCAAGACCTACATCGAGATATGTTCCAAGAAGGTGCTGGCCTGCTGTCCACCAAAGGTTGGCTGCCTCTGTGTAGTAGCCGATAACTGCTGTAAGTCCAAGCTCATCCTTCATTGAGTCGATCTTCTCAAATGCTGCTCTCATGCTCTCAGGTCCTGTGATCGACTTGGGATCGATGCCTGCCTTCTCAAGAATAGATGCGTTGTATGCAAGTCCGATTGCCTCTGTGGTTGTAGGGAATCCGTAAACCTTGCCGCCGTTTACATACTCAGCCTCGGTGTCGTTTACCCATGCCTCATCAGAGAGGTCTACGAGCTCGTCCTTCCATGTCTCATACTGTGTATCACCCTCAAAGATGAAGATGTCAGGCATGTTGGCTGCCTGATAGTACTGCTTCAGAATAGCCTGTGTATCCTGTCCGCCGCCGATGGTGTCGATCTCAACTGTAACGCCGGTCTTGTCCTTATAAGCTGCTGCGAGTTTGTGAAGTCCCTCATCGATCTCAGCCTTGTTGTTTACCAGACGGATTGTTGCGCCGTCTCCTGAAGCTGCAGCAGCAGGCTCTGCGGGCTTCTCTGTTGTCTGTGAATCTGTTGTAGCTGTCTCTGTGGTAGATGTAGACTCAGCAGGTGCTGTCTCTCCGCATCCTACCAGCACTGTTGAAAGTGCTGTTGCAGCTGCCAGTATAGTTGCAAGTGCTTTCTTTTTCATTTGTAATCCTCCGTTTTGTTCTGCCGGATCTTGATATCCGGCGCTCTTTGTTGTGATTAAATCATATTTGCTTTACTGAACTTTGTGCAACAGTAGAAATTTTATTTGTTACATACATACAAAAAAGCGTTTGTTATGCACACTATTTGCACATAATACAAACGCTCTTTTACTAAATAAACAATTATTTTACTAAAATATTTGATGCTTTTAGTAAAATCTGTAAAATATTTTACTAAACTCTTACAGATTAGACCAAAAACCGGTAGTTTTCCCTGTTTATGTAGTCTTCCTCCACTTCACTCTGGCACCTATATTGGATGTCTCAAAATCGCCGTTCCCATCGATTATGTCAATCAGCATCTGACTGGCAAGAAATCCTCTCTCATAGTCGGGAACGCTCACTGTTGTAAGTCCCAGATACCTCGAGATTATGATGTCATCAAAACCGCAGACGGCAATATCTTCCGGCACCTTGATGCCGTTTTCCTGAAACTTCCTGATAGCGCCTATGGCCATCATGTCATTGGCGCACACAAGAACTCTTGGCATTCTCTGCTGGAGCATAATAAGTCTGGCGGTCTGAGATCCGCTCTTTTCTCTCCAGTCGCCCTCATACAGATCGTTCCTGCTAAAGGGTATCCCGTTTTCCCTGAGCACATCCCTGAAAGCTCTGTATCTCTCCTTGCTGTCCTCGGTATCAGGTCCCTTCAGGAAGGCAAATGAGTCATATCCCTTGTCGATGAGCTTCTCTATGAGCTGCCTCTCACCCTCATAGTTGCTGACGAGCATACTCTTTACAAGGCCATGGGGAAGTTCTCTGTCAAGCGTAACCACGGGAACTCCCTTATCTGCGACAGCTATTATGTTGCTGTCATCGGTATGGGAATCAATGATGATGACGCCGCCTACCTCCTCAGGGTCTGAATAGTGTACAAGATCGTCCCCTGTGCAGACGAGGATGCGATAGTTCTTTTTCTGGAGGTAATCGCTGATCCCGTGGAGGATATCCAGATAAAAGAGTGTGTCATAGTCGCTGAAATTGACTATTATCGTCTTGCGCCTCTTATCTGTCTGAGACTGCTTGTGAACATAGCCGATATCTCTGGCAGCCTTAAGGACTCTCTCCCTTGTCTGTGCCCCTACATTTTTTCTGTTATTGAGAACGTTTGATACCGTCGACAGAGATACCCCTGCCTTTTGTGCAATATCACTTATTCCGGGCATATGGTTGCTCCACTTTTCTGATCAGAATGGATTCCAGTTTGAATAGCCACTGAATGATCCATAGTTCTTGGTATATACCAGTACTGTATTGAAACTATGATAATACAAAACGCCGGAAATAAAAATCCCTATAAAAATATGTCTTGATGAATAGTTGTTATTATACCATAATTATTTCAGACAAGCGCTTAACCCAAATTATTAATCAGATATTTAACGGAGGTTCAAAATTGGCTAAAACAGATTCTGTTTTTCAGAAAAGGCTGGATAAATACAGCGATGAGCTTGAATGGCTCTACAAGGAGCTCTACTACGGCGACGACCATGCCTATCGCTACTTCATATCAATGCTCTATGATTTCTACTGTCAGAGGAATAAGGAGCTAAGGGACTGGGATCTTGAAAAAGAGGCGGATCCCGAGTGGTACAAGGGCAATGATCTTCTCGGCATGCTCATGTACACGAACTGCTTTGGAGGCACCATAAAAGGCGTGCAGGATCACCTTGATTACGTAGAGGAATGCGGTGTCAACTACATCCATCTCATGCCTCTGCTCGAAAGTCCCAAGGACAGGAGCGACGGAGGATATGCGGTCTCTGATTTCAGAAAGGTGCAGCCGGAACTTGGCACAATGGATGATCTCTCAGAGCTTGCAAGAAAGTGCAGACAAAGGGGCATCTGCCTGTGCCTTGACTTTGTGATGAACCACACCAGCGAGGATCACGAGTGGGCTGTAAGAGCACGCAGGGGCGAAAAAGAATTCCAGGACAGATACTTTTTCTTCGATGACTGGAACGAGCCCAACGACTACGAGGAGACAGTTCCTCAGGTCTTCCCGCAGACTGCTCCCGGCAACTTTATCTGGTGCCGCGAGGCAGGCAAGGTTGTCATGACCACTTTTTATCCCTATCAGTGGGATCTCAATTACAGGAATCCTACCGTCTTTAACGATATGACGGCCAATATGCTCTATCTCTGCAACCAGGGCGTCAACATAATAAGGCTCGATGCAGTTCCTTATATATGGAAGACGATCGGAACAAGCTGCAGGAATCTTCCTCAGGTACATACAATAGTAAGGATGATGCACATCGCAGCGAGGATTGTCTGTCCGGGAACTCTTTTGCTGGGCGAGGTAGTCATGGAGCCCTCCAAGGTCGTGCCCTATTTCGGGACACTCGAAAAGCCCGAGTGTCAGATGCTCTACAACGTGACGACCATGGCAAGCACCTGGCATACTGTAGCTGTCAAGGATGTAAGACTGTTAAAGCATCAGATGGGTATTCTCTTTTCCCTTCCCAAGCAGAATATATTCCTGAATTACCTGCGCTGCCACGACGATATCGGATGGGGACTTGACTACGACTTTCTCAGGCAGTTCGGAGTCGATCAGGTGTCTCACAAGAAGTACCTCAATGATTACCTGCGCGGTGCAATGTATGAATCTGCGTCAAGGGGTGAGCTCTACAACGATGATCCCGCCCTCGGAGATGCCAGACTTTGCGGAACCACTGCTTCTCTCTGCGGAATAGAGGCAGCTGAGTACGAGCAGGATATGGATAAACAGGCCTGGGCGATCAGGCTTGACATAATGCTCCACGCCTTCCTTTTCACACAGAGCGGCATTCCAGTTCTGTACAGCGGCGATGAGATTGGCCAGCTCAATGACTACAGCTATCACGAGGATCCCTTCAAGGCAGGTGACAGCAGATATCTTCACAGAGGGAACTTTGACTGGGAGAATGCCAAAAAGAGAAAGCGAAGCGGCTGGCGCGAGCAGAAGATCTTCAGCGCAGTCACAAAACTTGCAAAACTGCGCAAAAAGCACCGCGTATTTAACAGCGCTGCTGATGCCTGGATCGTTGAGACCTACAATGACCATATCCTTGGCATCGGAAGGTACTACGAAGGTGAAAAGCTCATAGCCCTGTTCAATTTCGGTGACTATGATGAGCTCGCCCATATCAATGAAGACGGCAACTACAAGAACCTCTTAACCGGCAGACGGTTCGACGCCAAGAACGTAACCGTCCCGGCACATGACTTCTTCTGGCTTGCAATGGAAATGTAAACTCTCCCGCATTCAGATTTTCGAAAGATTTAATTATTGTTTATGCCCTTTTTAGAATATATAGGATACAATACCAGTAAAGATACAAGATGTTGTGGTTGATGTGATATTAGTACACGGAGGTGCCTATGAACATTGATCTGATGTCGATCAAAAGGGATATGAATTACGTTGTAAACAATATTGAATCTTTCAGTGGTGATTTTGGCCAGATGCAGACCGGAGGTTCAATACTCTCCTCCATCTCTTTCTCTTCTATGCTTGAAAATGCCATAAGAGATGAACTTACAAAAGAGCCTTTTTCAAGATGAAATTTACAGGATCAAATTCCTGACTGCCAAAAAACAAGCCCCGGAAATGTATATCATCCATGTACATTTTCGGGGCGACTCCATTAATTCAAATTCTAAATGTCTTTATTCTATATTTCAATAACTGTATATGTATTCCTTATCTTTTTTGATTCATAGAGAGCTTTGTCTGCTGTTCCGATAAGATTGCTTACAAGCTCCGTTCCGTAAGCTACTCCAAAGCTCATGGTTATCCTGACTTCCGGGTTGTTCTCAAGTGTGATATTTTTAAACTCCGACTTTAGAAATGCGAGTTTTCTTTCAAGGATTTCTTTGGAAATGTCAAAGAACACCATCATAAACTCATCGCCGCCGTAGCGGATCACCACGTCTCCTTTTCTGACAGACTGCTCCAGCAGCCTGGCAACTTTTTTGATTGCTTCATCGCCGCCCTGATGTCCCGCGGTGTCATTTACGGACTTAAACAGATCAATATCTGCCATTACCACAGCCTTGCATGGTTCGTAGACAAGCTTGTCATCCAAAAACTTCCTGTTCCTGATCTGTGAAAGTGAATCGGTATAGACTTCCTTCTCAAATTCAGAAATCTTTTTCTGCTGGGCAAGGCTCTGCAGCTTGGCATCTGTAGTATCCTGGCAGCCGTAGACAATGTGAGCGATGCTCCCATCCTCCTTCCTGTCACCTACCAGAAATACTCCGTAGAACCAGCGATTTGCACTCTCACTGTAAAACTCGATGCTCGTTGATTCATGCTCATCAAGTGCTGCAAGTATCTTATCCTTATCCAGCCATTCATATAAGCTTTGGCGGAAACTCTCTGCCACTGATGCATCCACGTTATTCTTAAGGAACCTGATGGCATCAGGATCCTTTGGAACCATCTCCACGTATTCATTGGTACTGATCATTCGGTAGCTCATATCATCGGCGTTAATATACAAAGAGAAGTTAAATACCCCGCCGATTGCCTCGGTAATCTTAACGTGCTCCTCGAGCTCCATCTGTGCAGTGATATCTCGGTAACATCCCATATATATTTCCAAAGATCCGTCATCAGGGCGCCTTATAAACCTTCCAGCTCCGGTTACCCAGATGGTACAGCCATCCTTCTTTTGCATGCGATAGGTAGCATGTGTAATATCAGGAAGTTCGCGGTGCTTTCTTACTGAATCCCAGAAAAGCCCAACGATTGCCTCCCGCTCTTCAGGCACAAGAGTCTTAACCCAGCTGTCAAACTCATTCGGCAAATCACCGAGCCCGTCATATCCAAGCATCTGTCTGGTCTCATCATTAAACTCAA
This sequence comes from uncultured Butyrivibrio sp., assembly GCA_946536145.1. Classification (GTDB taxonomy): domain Bacteria; phylum Bacillota; class Clostridia; order Lachnospirales; family Lachnospiraceae; genus Butyrivibrio. The sequence continues at coordinate 40,115 of CAMNEA010000014.1, read as the reverse complement.
AACCAAGCAGGTTCTCGTTTCTGTCAAAGGTGCAGAAATACATACCGGCTTTTAATCCCTTGGCAAACATATCTTCTCTGTATCTGGCAATACGGTATTTGCTGTTCGCCTCTTCAATCCTTCGATTGCACTCAAGTACGAGTTCATGCTGATCCTCCGGATATTGAGAAATATCAAATAATGGCGAAAAATCATCTATAATAATGCTTTCTTCAGTAGCAAACTGACCTACACCACGATCAATGCTGTCCTCTATAACGTTTTTATCCATCTGTGACCCCCATATCAGCCAACACTATAGTGCAAAGCGTAAATGCTCTGCCGCCGCAGCTTTATTCCTCAGGAATATTGCCGTATGCAGCTACAGCCTCATCCACTGTCATCGTTCCATTGCCGACAGCGTAGATAGCAGCCCTGAACTGTCTGACTGCCGGATCCAAAAGACCTGTTTCCTTGTCACTAAAGCACCGGTCAGCCGGCATTTTGGATAGCTCAGAGTATATTTCATCAACTGAGAGATCATCAACAGGCGGGATCAGACGCTTTAATGCTGCCATGTTGCCAAGCTCTTTTCTATTGATCAGAAACCGCATGAATTCGTTCGCCATATCGATGTTTCTGCTGTTTTTATTGACAGAAAAGCAAATGCTTGTCGAATTGATAAAGAATCCGCCGTCGTCAGCTGAAGGTGCGGCATAGAATCTGTATTTGAACGGATGCGCGGAAAAAGCATCGGACTTGCTCTCTCTCTTGGCAGTTCCCGAAACCACATCGCCCGTAGCAAACATCATCGGTACATCGCCTTCAAAAAATCTCATGATCACAGAGTCATATTCGTCTGTTATCTCCTCCTGACATTTTGCCAGGTCGATGCAGCCTGAGTTTATAAGCTCATTAAGCCTCTCAAGCGAAGGACGCATAAACTCTCCTGATCCCGGCTCAAAATTATTGATGGCGTCTATCTTATCGATGTTGTTTTTGACATTATATGCATACATGGGATAAGCAAAACAATTAAACAGCCCCGATCCGCTGAATCTGTCCGCTCCCATCATAGGCGATTCATATCCCGCGCTTTTCAGCTTGGCGCAGACATCCATAAGCTCGCCAAAATCTGTCGGAACCTTGAGCCCCTCTTTTTCAAAGATATCGAGGTTTACCAGCATTCCGAAAGATGTTGCAAAAATCGGGATCATAACAACATCGCCCGAATCAGTAGTCCTTATCAGTGACTCGCTTATGCAGGAATAATCAATTCCGACAGAAGAATCGGACAGGACTTCACAGGCATTGAACATATCGTCATACGCTTCGTTGCCGATCATCCAGCTGTTGGTTGTAAAGATATCCGGCGGCTCGCTGTTTACAAGGGCACTGGATATGACATTGTTGTAATCATCCATTGTTACATACTGCAGACTCGCGTTTGGATAGTACTCATAAAAGCGCTCAAACTCTGATTCAAGCGACTCAAAGTTGCCGTAGTAGCCCGCGACGGTCAGAGAAAACTCTGACTCCTTGTCATACTTCGGGACAAAAGCAACATCCGCTTTATTCTGACTGCCGCAGCCCTGCAGCATCAGAGCTGCCATTCCCAAAGAAAGTAATGTCCTAAAGGTCTTTTTCATAAGCGTCATCTCCGTTTAACGGTTCCAAATCCCTTGCAAGCTGCCTGTATCTGGAAAGCAGCTTATCAAGTTCTTTATCCAGTGTCTCCATATCGCCGTCGTTGCCTGTCTTCTCAAGCCTTGCGGCAAATTCTCCAAGCTCAGGCGCGCCGATCGCCCGCAATGTGCTCTTAAGCGAATGAACCTTTATAGTTGTGTTTTTAATATCTCTTGCAGCCCAGTATTTCTCGATCTCTTCTGCCTTCTTTTCGGCGCTTTCCCGGTACATCTCAAGAGCCATGATATAAGACTCGCCATCGCCGCAATAGTTCAGACCGGAATCTATATCGATTTCCTTCAGGTCAGAGAGAAACTGCGGAAGCACGTAATCATCGGTTTCGTCAGTTTCTTGCGAAGTAACCACCTTATCCTCAGGAAGATACTGCTGCAGCATCATCTCAAGCCGCTCAGCATCAATAGGCTTGGTGAGATAGTCATCAAAGCCGGCATTTGTATACATCTCCCGCATACCCGATATGGCATTGGCGGTGAGACAGATTACAGGAGTCCCTGTATTTGGTGTGCCCGTCATGTTCTTCATCTCCCTAAGGGTCTCTATGCCGTCCTTATCAGGCATCATATGGTCGAGGAATATAACGTCATAATGATTTGCTGAAAAAAGAGCTATGCCTTCATCACCGCTCTCGGCCGTATCTATCTTGAGCTGTGTCTGCTTGAGCAGATTTACAAATACCGTCAGATTGACAGGAGTATCATCGACCACAAGAACCCTCGCATCAGGCGCTGTGAACTTCTCGTGGTAGTTGCTCCGTATGCTCAATGAACGTCTGAAGGCTTCCTCGACATCTCCGATAGGATCCCATTTAACAACCTTCTGCTCAAGTTCAAAGGAAAAGACAGAGCCCTCGCCATATTTACTCTCAACCTCAAGATGGCTTCCCATCATGTCAAGAAACCGCTGTACAATGGTCATGCCAAGGCCTGTGCCCTCGATGTTTCTGTTCTTTTTTTCATCTATGCGCTCAAAAGCTACGAATAAACGATCAATATCTTCGGGCTTTATGCCTATACCGGTGTCTGCGACGCTGACTCTGAGCACGACCGAATCAGGCTTATCCTCCGTCTTGTGAGCATGTACGGAAAAAGTTATTTGTCCCTGCCTGGTATATTTAACGGCATTAGAGAGGATATTGATTATGACCTGTTTGATCCTGATCTCGTCTCCGTTGAGAAGTACCGGAATGGTCCTGTCTATATCAAGGTTAAAAGCAAGGCCCTTGTCCTCTGCTTTCTTCTGAACCATATTAACAAGGTCATTAAGAAGGGAGGCAAAACTGTAATCGACGTTTATAATTTCCATCTTGCCCGCTTCTATCTTGGAGAAATCCAGAATATCATTTATGATGCCAAGAAGCGTACTCCCCGCAGTTCTTATGCTCTCTGAATACCTTCTGATATTGTCATCCCCGGATTCCCTCAGTACCATCTCATTCAGACCCAGTATCGCGTTCATAGGTGTACGGATGTCGTGGGACATGGTGGACAGGAAGTAGGACTTGGCCTCATTGGCCTGATTGGCCTGCATGGCCGCCTCAGAAAGCTTGCGGTTGTAGATCATCATGACAATCGAATTGAATATCAAAAGAAATATAAATCCAATGGAAGCTATCCCCAGCAGCAGCCAGTCGATCGATCTGCTTGCCACCAGATCCTTCTCAGGTATGTATGCCAGCAAAAACCATGTTGTCATAATCTTAAGGGGCGTATAGGATAAGACGCAGTCCTCTCCCTTGACGTTCTTGATCGTTATGGTACCAGTCCCGCCGGCTATCTCACTGATAACCTGTCCGTACTGCTCAGCCGATGCCGCATTATATGACTTGTAGTACTCAAAGAAATTGCTGTTTTTAAAAGATTTGCCGCGGACAACGTAGTTGCCTTCGTTATCCACGAGGCTTATCTCAACATTCTCGTACCCGCCCTTTAGAAAGACCAGCTTCTGGTCAAGGCGGCTCAGGGGAACAACCCTCATAAGAAGAGCGCTTTTTTGCTCATTGCTCTGAGTGTCAAGAACAGTCACATTGTTTACAAACGCAATGGACTGCACTCCGTTCATAGGATTGGTGTAAGCTCTTGTAAGGCCGACAACATCATTTTCATCGCTCACGCCTTCGATGTTGTCAAATATTTTTACATTCTTGTAAGAAACCGTATAGACACCGTGATCAGATGCATCAGCCCCCGTTGACAGACCATTTCGCTCCGGGGTGTCAAGAAATACCAGATGCCCCTCTATCTCCGGAGAAATCTTCGCCTTCCTGATATAATTTATCGCTTCCTCTGATGTCATCGGGGAACCTTCCTGCGCTGAGCGGTTGATATAATTCGCCCATAAATCACAGAGGTGCTGCTCGTCCTCAAGGTAGTTGGCTATGATCTGATTTATAGTTATGGTAAGTTTTTCAAAAGCTGCGATCTCATTGCTGTAGCTCTCGGTTGCCTTTATATTCGCATATCTGATAATAAAGAGCATTATGGATCCCATTATCAGAAGATTGGTTATTATAATCAGCTTTCTCTTCACAATCTGCCTCCGTTTTCCGGTATAGAAAATGGCATGACTTAGTAATATAATAACATAAAATATGCACCGTTTGTCCTCATGGACGCAGTTCGAAGGTGATAAATAAAAGTAATAACATCCAAAACATCAGAATAACATTTTCACAAGAAAGATTGCCACAACTATTTTTTCCTCGTATAAAGATGCATAAGAGGATCCTGATAGAATTTCATAAGAGGATCATTCACAAAGCGAAATCAAGAGTTCACATAAAATTCGGAGGAATATAAAATGGAAGAAAAGAACATGCTTAATGAAGTTGAATTGAAAGAAGTTGCAGGCGGAGCTAACGGATATGCATCAGCGCCAAGATTCAATGTTGGTGATAAGGTTACACTTATTGTGTATCCGGAATTCGGAGTTGGTATTGTAAAGAATGTGTATATGAATAACGGAGTGTGGAAATGCACAGTTATGTTTGATGCCGGTATAATGGATGCATCTGATATCGAGTTTATCCCGGCATAAAGAAAACACTGTAAATAAATCAGAGCTGCTATTAGGAAAAATGTCTAAATAGCAGCTCTTTATTTTGTGATAGTACTTAATTAATAATTTTTAAAGTGCGTATGCGATAAGGAGTTTCAGTACGTTCTCTGCTCCGTCCCTGTGGCTTCTCTCGTAGCCGTGGGATGCGTAGACACCCGCTCCTATAAGTCCGTGTTTTAAGTCAACTCCGGATCTTAGCGTTGCCTCAACGTCGCTTCCGTAGTGCGGATAGATATCTATCGCATAATCAGCGCCGATCTCTTTAGCTGCGGTTACAAGCCCCTGAACGACGCGATAGCTGTAGGGTCCTCCGCTGTCCTTGGCACAGATTGACACCTGCTTCTCCGTGCAGGTAAGTCCCTCGCCAACGCATCCCATATCCACTGAGATTGCTTCCGTACATCCCTTAGGAACGTTGCCGGATCCGCCGTGTCCTACTTCCTCGAACACCGTGATATGCGCATAAAGAGCTCTCTTCGGAGTTACCTTTTTCTCTTTGATATACCTGGCAAGACCAAGAAGGATGCCGACACTGAGCTTGTCATCAAGGAATCTTGACTTGATGTAGCCCGATTTCGTGACTCTCACATTTGGCTCAAAGCATACAATATCGCCGACCGAGATACCAAGCTTCTCAGTGCTCTCTTTGTCCTTCACATCCTCGTCAAGCACGACTTCGCAATTCTCCCAGGTTCTCTTTGTCTCGTCATACTCACCGTTGACGTGGATCGAGGCATTGTTGAGCTGAAAGGTTCCCTCGTATATTCCATCAAATCTTGTCACAACTCGCACATTCTCAGTCTCAGCATTATTGGGATTCATTCCTCCGAGATTGGTCAGCTGCAGTCTCCCGTTGTCCTTGATGGTGGCTACCATTCCACCAAGAGTATCGGTGTGGGCTTCCAAAAGAAGTCCATTCTCTTTGTCCTCGCCTGTCAGATCTACAATTACGCCGCCTTTATTGGTATATGTTGCCTTAAAGCCAAGCCTTTCAAATTCATCCTTAACCCAGGCAGCTGCCTCCTCCGTATAGCCCGTCGGCGAATCTATATTTAAGAGCCTGGTTGTCTCATCAATTATAAAATCCGTGTATTTCTTTAAGTCAGTCTTTTTCATGTTATTCCTTTCTGCCGCGCTTATTAAAGCTTGGTAGTCCATTTTGTACAGTCAATTATGTCACTTGCCAGGTCTTCATAAAAGTCCGGCTCATGGCACACCATGATGACCGTTCCCTTGTACTCCTTAAGTGCCCTGTGCAGCTCCTCTTTAGCATCCACATCAAGATGGTTGGTCGGCTCGTCGAGTACAAGAATGTTTGACTCCCTGTTCATGAGCTTGCAGAGCCTTACCTTGGCCTGCTCGCCTCCGGAGAGAACCTTGCACTTGCTCTCGATGTGCTTGGTCGTGAGCCCGCACCTGGCAAGCGCAGAGCGGACCTCATACTGAGAAAAACCGGGAAACTCATTCCAGATCTCCTCCAGACAGGTAGTCTCAATGTCAGGACTCATCTCCTGCTCAAAATACCCGATCTCCACATGCTCGCCTCTTTGAACCTTGCCTGATATCGCAGGAATAAGACCAAGTATGCTCTTTAAAAGAGTTGTCTTTCCAATCCCGTTGGCTCCCGTGAGCACGGTAAAGGTGTTTCTCTCTATGGCAAGATTTAAGGGCTTTGACAGAGGTTCGTTGTACCCTATCACAAGGTCCTGAAGCTCAAATAAAAACTTCCCTGGCGTGCGGGCTGTCTTAAAGTAGAACTCAGGCTTGGGCTTCTCCTGGATCTTCTCTATGATGTCCATGCTGTCAAGCTTCTTCTGCCTGGCCATAGCCATGTTCCTCGTGGCAACCCTTGCCTTGTTTCTTGCGACAAAGTCCTTGAGTTCGGCGATCTCCTGCTGCTGTCTGTTGTAAGCAGCCTCTCTCTGTGCCTTTTTGGCCTCATAGACTTCCATGAATTTGTCATAGTCACCCACGTATCTGTCGAGGGAATGCGTCTGTCCATCCATGTGGTAAATGATATTGACCACGCTGTTAAGAAACGGAATATCATGTGAGATCAGGATAAAAGCATTCTCATACTCCTGAAGATACCTGGTAAGCCACACAATATGCTCCGCATCGAGATAGTTCGTCGGCTCGTCCAAAAGAAGTATGTCAGGCTTTTCCAGCAAGAGCTTGGCAAGGAGTATCTTGGTCCTCTGCCCGCCTGAGAGCTCAGTCACATCGCGGTCAAGCCCAAGTTCCAGAAATCCAAGTGCGCGCGAAACCTCTTCTATCTTGGAGTCTATAAGGTAAAAATCATGATTGGTCAAAAGATCCTGTATAGTGCCAAGCTCTTCCATCAGCTCTTCAAGCTGTTTTTCATCGGCTTCTCCCATGGCATCGCAGATCTCATTCATCCTGAGTTCCATGTCAAAGAGTGAATCAAAAGCTGATGCCAGGACATCCCTTATGGTCATGCCCTCCTTAAGGACCGCATGTTGATCGAGATATCCAACCTTTATATTCTTGGCCCATTCAATCTTCCCTGCATCAGGCATGAGCTTGCCTGTAATTATGTTCATGAAGGTGGATTTGCCCTCACCGTTTGCTCCTACAAGTCCTATATGTTCCCCCTTAAGCAATCTAAAGGAAACATCATCAAAAATCGCCCTGTCTCCGAATCCGTGAGTCAGGTGTTCAACGCTTAAAATACTCATACAATACCTTTCTGTGCTAATGATCATCTCAAAGTATCTTATATTTTATTATGATTTAGTGCAATCTGTATATTCCAAAATATATGATTTCTTGAATGATATTCCAGAAACCCGCAGCCAGTGCGGATTTCTGAAATATCATCTAAGAATACATGACTTTATACTTTTTTTATATTTGCATCAAATCTTCTTCATAATTCCATAGTAAACTTTTATAAAAGATAATTTGTTTTGTAGAATGAAAAGGGGATTATAATATGGGATTACTTAAATCAGAAATAGCAGCTTTTGTTGGGAATTATTCAAGAAAGCGCGGATACCCGCCGACAGTTGAGGAGCTGATAATGCAGTTCGGACCATACAAGATCATGGTCGCAATGCTCTACGTCCTAAGTCTTTACAGGATTGGGATGATACGAAACTCGCTGTTCTTCGGAGTTGGTGATCTGAAGCTCATACCGTTAAAGGCAAAATAAAATCAAGGAGACATGCAGATCGTCTGCAATGTCTCCTTTTTTATATCATGCTTCATCAAAAGATTACCCGGCGATCAGTTGCCATACCAATTCTCTCCTTTTGGCTCATCCGGGTATACTGCCATCTCCGGACAGAGAGCTTTAAGAACAACTCCCTGCAAAGGTTCATCACCTGTCTCGAGAGCCGTGTCGTCCACCAGGCATTCCCTCGGAAGGTTGTAGATGTAGTGATAATAATATATATCGCCATCCTCTTTCTTGTTGTAGTTGATCACAATCTGGCCGTTATCCCTGTAATATATGGTGTCGATTGCTCCGTCTTGTGGGATAAGCTGAGCGATTATGTCTTTTCCGCAAACGTCTTTTACGGTATCAGCATCAATCTCGGTGCCGCCGTATTCCATGACCATACCGTACAGACTGTCATAATAAAAATAGTAGTACTTCCAGGTGTGTCCCATCACGACATCTATTTCCGTATCGTACATGCAGTCATAGCTGCTGTCCATTATGCAGAAATGCTCCGTGTCATTCTCCCAAAAAACCACCTTACCCTTCGCGGAAAACTGCGCATCAGCTGCTCTGCCGTTTGAGACATACCAGACATAGGTAAGGGTTCCCGTTGCGTAGATCTCATCAAACATCACGTAGTCAGTATTGCCGATCCGCATGGTCCGGTCCACGGCCGCAGATCCCATTCCATCAAAGTCGCGCAGCTTTTTGCATTCCTTGGGTGACACAAACCAGACGCTTCCCTCAAGTAAGGGCTCACTGTACTCGTCCGTCACTGTCCCTATCAGGGCAAAAGCCTCCTGCTGCCCGTCGCCGTCAAAATCTTCCTCATGGAAAAGAGCCAGCTCATCCTTTTCAGCTCCCGACTCTTCCAAAAGTCTGCTTTCAAGAGTCTCACCGGGTCTTAAAGTTGTCGCCGCCGCAAGAGCACTCGCATAGCCTTCCGGCAGTTTCACAGTCGATAGCGGCTGCGCCTTTGGAAGCTCTGCCGCGTCCTTATCGGGCACAATGTCTTCATACTCCTGCTCTGTAAGCTGCCCTGTCCATTCGCTGACCGCAGTATCACATTCGCCGCTGCTCCTGTATTCTTCAATGAGCCTGGCGCGCTCTTCTTCACTTAAGCTATAGTATCCTGAAGTGTAATACCCCTGACCATTCTCCTGATCGTACCTGTCCTGAAACACCGGAAAATAATTGCCGATGTCACAGTCGTACTTATACCAGGTGCTGCTGTAATAATTGGCGGCTATTCCATAGTCCAGTCTAAGCATCCCATCAGGGAAAAGAGTTGTCACTCCCCTGTAGGGCGTAGAGAATGCGCATCTTGTCTTTTCCCCGTCAAAGCCATAGATATCAATTATATCATCATAGTAAGTTATGATGAGCTCCTCTTCTCCGTCAGAGTCCAGGTCGTAAAAGAGATATCCGGCATTGTCACCTGCTCCGGCATAAGGCCATCCATGCTGCACAAGCTCTGTGTCAAGCCCCATGTCCTCAACCTGTTCCATTGTATAGCCGCCGTCCTCAGCCTCCTTATACAGATAAAGAATGTCCTGATACATATCCCTTAGGGATCTTGGTTTGTCCGGATCTTCAGACTCACCCCGGGGTTCATCTAAACTCAACGCCTCGGCGCTCTCAGCACTGTCTGCCGATGCGCTTTTGTCATCATCTTTTCCTGATACTTCAGTAACGTTCTCTTTAGGAGTGTCCTGCTCTGTCTTAGTTACAGCTTCCGGCACGCTCTGATCTTTTGGAGCGCCGCATCCGCAAAGATGCTGCAAGCAGATCATAAGAGCCATTGACGTCACTAACGCTTTTTTCATTTTCTTTCTCCATCGAAACCGCGTTGCCTGATACATATACAATTATCTGATAGTATGAATTGTAATGCAACATATTAGCACGATGGATTAACAGTTGTCTTATGCGAAATGCCCCCTTGTAATTGTTTACAGATATTTATGCGAGACAAAAAAGAAGTGGCAAAAAAAAATCTGCAGCTTCTTTGGGAGTGGCGGCTCAGTATGTTTACTGGGCCGCAGCGTGTTATGAAAAAATTATGTGTGGGGGGATAAGGAACTTATCTGTTCCTTATGATGTTATGATAATACGCCAACCTAAAAATAACCTTAAAGTTAAAAATCTTTACTCTCACGGGAGAGCCTGAACATGGATTCAGCAAAAAATCTGTGTATCACGTCAAGGATGTTTTCCTTGGGTGAGATCTTAAGAAGATATCCGTCAGGCACAGTATCTTGGAATCATCCCGGCATATCTCGCCCAGAAGATTCATTGTTATACCGATATTGGACGCGTCATTGGTACCGGGATTGAAGGTCTGTGGAAGGGATTAAAATCATGGCTGAGACGTATTCGTCTGCCACTTATGCCTGATAAGATAATTGCCGTCGTCCAGATGTTCAAAAGTTACACTGATTGATGCAGCATCACCGGTAAATATAAGCTCATTATCTGTTCCACCTGTCTTTGAAGGGGCATTTATCGAATACCATTCCATGAAAATGTCCTTGCTGATTATCAGATTGAATTCAGACTCAGTCTTCCCCTCGGCTATATCAGAATCAAGAATACTTTCTCCGGTTTCAAAATAAGTCCTGTAATCTGTAAACACCTCATCAGATGCAAGGTCATAACCGCTTAAATCCGCTTCACTCTTTTCAAGTCCGCTGTACTTTGTTCCATTGCAGGGCGGTAGGTATCTCGACTGGTACATGCGCGTGTGCATAAGATTCTGCTTATCACTTACATTGAAGTACTCATACATAGTAGGATCCTGATCGTCCCATGTGACATCGACGTTATAGTAATCATCCTCAAGCTTGATGATGTCCCAGGCATGCATCTCGCCTCCCCAGCCAACAGTAAAGTAAGTCGGCACTCCGAGCTGCTGCATAAGGTACTGAAAGGCTCTCGCATAACCTGCACATACCGTAAAGTCATTCGGGATCGAACTATAGGCGCTCTGATCCAGAGAGTTAAACTCGTAAGTTATCTTATCCGCAAGCAGATCATGTATATATTTTTCCTTCTCATAATCAGACGGCAGGTCTTTTGCACCGGTAAGTATTTCTTCAGTAGCTGCATTGAACTCACCTTTTGCCTTTTCTACATCAGGAATCTCTTTGTAAAAAACTATACCGATTTTTATGACTCTTCCTGTGTAGTCATATTCATAATATTTCTGCAAATCCAACCAAAACAGTTCAGGATGATCGTTATAACAGCAGTCGAAGGCAGAGGCAAATTCACTCGGCGTGCAGTCCTCCACCGGCTTAAACTCACTGATCAGTGCATTTGAATTGGCATAGATCTGCTTATACAGGCGCTTGCCCCTGTCGTTGAGCATATGATAATAAGGGTAAAAGAGAGGATCAAACTCCTCATTTTCTCCCGTCTCTCCTACTCCTGTACTGTCTATTATCTCATTAGCTTCTTCCTCATCGGTGATATCGGTGACTTCAGGCTCTGTAACAGTATAGTCTGTCTTGTCTTTGACCATGTCAAAAAAGCTGTCGTCAAACAGTGAATCATCCGTTCCCTCTTCCACTACCTTCTGATAAGGATCTTCTTCGTCAGGCGAAATGTAATCCTGTACACTGTTTGGATCAACTATACCCTCTGGAAGCCGCTTATCGACATAGTCGTTGTAATCCTGATGTTTTTCTTCAGGTTCCTCTTCCTTTTCTTCCTGTGATGTATCCAGCGAAGAAAGATCAATTGAAATATCCTCTGTCGCTTCTTCTTCGGTTTCCTCTTTTACGGGTACATTCTTTTTGACTATATCAGAGACTGTGTTCGCTATATCCGGGTTAGCTGCGCACAGTAAAATAAAGGCACACATAATAATTACAAGTGCCAGAATTGCATAAAGAATCTTAGCGATAATCTTCATTTCAACCTTCCTTCTTCCATGAATCCAGTCGATTATATTATCTTACCTTTATGATTCTATCACCGAAAAATAAAACACAAGTAAACGCACAATTAAAAATTCATAATAAAAGGAGCCTGCAATGCAGACTCCCGTAAACTTAATCATATTTTGAAACCCTTACTCTATTATCCTCATACCACTTGTAAATGCAAACGGATACATAAATATCCGCTGTGCTCCATTGTCAAATTCCACAGTGAACTTGGTAGGTATCTCATCATCATCCCACGTCACATCCGTTATGACGCCGTCTCCGTATCTTGCCTGGGTAATACGCTCTCCGATCACAAGGTTTTCGGGCACATTTTTCTCAGAAACCGCACTCTCCTTCTTCTTTTTAAGAAGAGGTGTCGGCTTTGTCAGGACGTTCTCTTTTATTTTGGCTCCTGCCTTTTTCTTGGCAGTCTCCTTCTTCTCCTTGGGGAATAGTTCCCCAACAAAGAAAGACGGCTCATCAGCATAGCGAAAAATTGCAAGTCTGTCTCTTGCCCTTGTCATGCCCACATAAAAGATTCGCCTCTCTTCCTCATACTCACTCTTTTCCTGAGGCGTAGCTGTCTTGAAATCCTTGATTATCCTGCTCGGAAAGACGCCGTTTATCACATCTATAATAACCACGTTGTCGTACTCAAGTCCCTTGCTTGAATGAATGGTCGACAGAATGAATCTGCAGTCATAGTTCTCTTTATTACCAGCCAGAATACTCTGAAGGCTCTCGAGTCTGTTAAGGAACCCTGTAATCGTCGTCTCATTGGCGGCCAGCATCTTAAGGATAAAGAGCTTGTTGTCATCAATATTGTTATCCTTGAGATAATCGCCGTAGCCCATATATTTGTCTATACGCGCTAGTGCCTTGGAGGGAGTCTCTGTGGCCATGTTCCTAAAGTGAGTCCTAAGCGCTCTGAGATTTCCGAGAATGCGCCCATTTATATCAATATATTCAGCAGCATCAAGTATCCCGGTATGTCTGTTGTCAGCCACATAGCACATCTTCTCAGCATCGGGCTTTCGAAGGAACGTCTGGAACTTGAAGTATATCTTCATGAAGAGCTCCGGATCCATGGGACTTAGTGCGAACTTCAGTATGTTGGTGACGTCAACAACCACCCTGTGGGTAAAGAATGCCATGTCAGCACTCTTGATCCTGTACTGGATACCATCGCGCTCAAGAAGATCGACGAGCGGAAGGATGCTCTCATTGTCCCTGTAAAGAACTGCCGTCTGAGAATCATTGTCTCTTGCTAGTTCTGCAAGGTACCTGTACTGTTTCTTTCTGCTGCTGATCTCAACGCAGTTTATCTGCGCCTCAGCTCCCCTCGTGGCGCACATATGCTTTTCATGGCGACTTAAGTTTCTCTGGATAAATCTGTCCGCCATCTCGACGATCCCTGCACACGATCTGTAGTTCTTGTTCATCACAAGAACTCTGCCTGTGCGATATCTCTTTTCAAAATTAAGAAGTGCCTCGGGGTAAGCAGCTCTGAAGCCGTAGATGCTCTGGTCCTCATCGCCGACCATGAAGAGGTTGCCCTCATCACCTGCAAGGAGCTCAATTATCATGTGCTGGATCCTTGAGGTATCCTGAGCCTCATCGACACAGATATATCTGTATTTCCGGCGGTAAAAATCAAGAAGCTCCCCGGAATTTTTGAGCATCCTGTAGGCATAGATCATCTGGTCATCATAGTCCATCAGGCTCCTTGCCTTGAGCTCCTTATTGTACCTGTCATATATCTCAAAAAGCTCTGTGCCCTCATCATCTCCGCGCTGCCTTATCTCTTTTTCCGTAAGGAGCATGTTTTTGCAATAAGTGATGAGGGTTCTGATATTCCTGATGTCACTCTCTGTGGGGTACTCCTCCATGACTTTGACATAAATGTCTGTCAGGATCCTGCCCGTAATCTTCTCATCGGTTACAAGGTCAAAGGACTTTTTTCCGATTAGCCTTCCATAGTGGCTGATGATCTTGGCGCAGATGCCGTTGATGGTTCGAAATTCGAGCTGCTGTGACATCTCTTTTCCAAAGAGAGCTTCAAAGCGCCTCGCCATGTCCCTCGTGGCAGCGACCGTATATGTAAGTGTGAGGATATTGTCAGGTGAAATTCCGGAAACACAGAGCATGTATCCGAGCCTGTTCACAAGAACTGTTGTCTTGCCGCTTCCGGGAACCGCAAGAAGCAAAACAGGACCGTCAACAGATCTGACGGCCGCTTGCTGTTCATTATTTAGTTTTTGTCCGTATTTATCGATAAATTCCTGGTCAGTCATTCCTGTATTTATTCAGACCAACGCTTCAAGTTTTTTAACAAGTCTCTCCTTCGGAATTGCTCCGAGCTCATCTTCTACAACTCTGCCGCCTTTCACAAAAGCAAAGTAAGGAATGCTCATCACCCCAAACTTTGATGCAAGTTCCGGCTGCTCGTCTACGTTGACCTTTCCAACTTTTATCTTACCATCATACTCTTTTGCGAGCTCTTCGACAACCGGTCCCATCATCCTGCACGGTCCGAACCAATCTGCATAAGCATGTATATGCATACCGCCAAAACAAATAATATGGCCGATACAGAAGGATATACTATGATCATCCTGTTTGTTGTTCCGTAGATATCAAGAACTCCCCTGAATATACAGCCGACTGTAAGTGTAACAATCGCCATGTTTAAGACTGACATCGCATGTCCAGTGACTCTCATCCCGGTGAACCTTAGAAGTACAAATGGTATAATAACTCCAAATATAAGCGGGATCGCAAATGCATATATCATAAAATATGAGTATACCTCATGGCTGAAGATCTCATATACAGCGCCAAACAGACCACAGAAAAAAGCGAATAAGAGCTGTCCAAAAGCACTTTCAAACATTTCTTTACTTCTATCATCCAATGTAGACAATGTCATTCACCTTCCTTTCCTTAATAGAATTGCCTGAAGTAGTGGGGTTGTTGATGACCTCCCCCTTAAATACCATGGTAGAGGAACCGCCGCCGTCCAGGTTATACGCAGCGGTCGCTCCAAGGCTCTCCATAAAAGTGGCGAGCTGATAAAGTGACAGGCCTTCGCTGCTGTCGGTTCTTCCGTCGGATACGACAAAGAGATAGTGCAGGTCAGAGATTATGCCAATGGCAGTCCGTGGGTTGCTTGCTTTTGCCTTGCCAACCTCATCGCTCTGCGTAACTGCTACGCTCCCATCCTCGATCAGTGAAGGTCCAAAAGAAAATGCCTGCCACACTCCCTTATCTACAAGTTCCTGCGCTGTGTACTCAGAAGGATCAATGACCTCCATGCTTCCATCGGCATATATGCACAGAACATCATTTTTGCCCGCTTCGTCCCTATAGACAACTCCGTTCCTTATTACATATCCAGCTTCCTGCGAACCATAGTTGTCCCCGTTGATTGCAAGGACTGCGCTGTTATCAGAAGCCATGGATGATGTTGTCTGTGTTATGTTTTTTCCGTAGGTTCCACTTGCAAAAGCCGTCTTCAAGTACTCTGCCGAGCTCAGGGTTACATCTGCCACATATACAGCAGTTCCCTCATAGTCATACTTTGTCAGGCTGATTTTTGCATCGTCTGAAGTGAAGCTGCCTATCTTGCCGGCTTCATTTTCTGCCGGCGTCACCTGCTGCGAATCAGTATTTTGTGTCGCGGAGGCGGTTGCATCATTATCCCCTGTTTCAGAGCTGTCTGCCTTAGTTGAAGTCTTGCCTCGTCCCGAATGTTTCCTGCTCTTTCCGGTTCCGGTGCTCTTTCCTTCTCCTTTCGCAGTGTCTGCGGCATCAGTGTCTGCGCTTATTTCATCCGGGGTATCAGCGCTTTGGGAGTCTTCGCTCATGTCTATTACCTGTTCATTTGTTGTATCCTCTTCCAGGTCCAGGCTCTTTACGCTGCCATCGGCAAACATCGATGTGTTAGGCCGGCCGGCATCAGATTGATATGCACTCGCCAGGACGAACGTATCAAGTGATATATATGTTGTAAATGAGACCAGCATTATTCCATAAATAATTAAAAGTCTATGTCTTATCATAGGTGTTCCCTCCTTTAACAGAGATGATAAGACACAGACTTAAAAATTACTTAAAGATGGCCTCAAGGGCATAATACAGCCAGGACACAGTAAACACCCCGTCATCGCTGACGGTATAAAGGACCCCATAAAAAGAGTTGATGCTCAGAATAGCCGCAATCCCCGGCTGTATACCGGGACTGCGGCTTTTTCTTGTCATATCACTTTTTTACAAAATGAACCTGTATTGACGGATAGCATCCAAACATCGGGTCGATCGCATACCCTCCATTCATAAGCGCAGCTCCGCTGTAGGTCTGTCCTACAATATTCTCGCGGGCACCCGCCTCGTTTTCAGGGACTCTTTCGCAGGATGAGAGCACATTGTCGACCTCATACAGAGCGTCCGGATCCAGTCCTCTCATTTTCACATACATAACCTCCGGGTTGGCCCTCACATCAGTCACAACCAAACTTACAAGCGCCTCTGACCTGTCCTCTGACACAAATCCCCAGGATGTGAAATACTCCTCATCAAGATCATCTGAAAGACGAAGGTATCTTCCTCTCTGGATCAGATCATAGAACCTGTTAAAGGTCTTTATCTGCTCCCTGATCATCGCCTTGTCGTCTTCGCTTAGCTGTCTTGGATCAAGCTCATAGCCAAAGGTTCCTGCCATCGCGATTATAGCCCTTGTCATGAGCGGTACCTCGCGTCCCGTCTGATGATTCGGAGATGCAGACACGTGGCTTCCGATCGTGCTGACAGGATAGGCGTAGGATGTGCCCTTTTGGATCCTGAGACGGTTTATGGCCTCGGTGTTGTCGGAGCACCATATCTGAGGGGAATAGAACATAATGCCGGCGTCAAACCTTCCACCGCCTCCTGAACACCCCTCTATCATCACATCAGGAAAACTCTCTCTTAATCTCTCCATCAGATCATACGAGCCGAGGACAAATCTGTGAGATACCTCACCCTGCCTGTCTGAAGGTACTCCCCTCGAAAAGACATTGGCCAGTGATCTGTTGAAGTCCCACTTAACATAAGAGATCTTCGCGCTCTGTAATATGGCAGAAATACTCTCATACAGATAGTCCACAACTTCAGGCCTTGACATATCAAGTACAAGCTGGTCCCTTCCCATCACAGGCTTCCTGTCAGGGTCTGTAAGAGCCCATTCGGGATGCGTCCTGTAGAGGTCTGAGTCCTCATTTACCATCTCAGGCTCAAACCAGAGTCCGAACTTCATTCCAAGGCTCTCCACATGATCAGCTATCCGGGCAAGGCCGCTTCTTAGTTTATTTTTGTTCACCACCCAGTCGCCAAGTCCTGCGTGGTCATCGTTTCTTTCGCCAAACCAGCCATCGTCGAGCACAAGCATCTCACAGCCCGCCTCTGCAGCGCTGTCAGCAATATCCATTATCTTCTCATCATCAAAGTCAAAGTAGGTGCCCTCCCAGTTGTTCATAAGGACAGGGCGCTTTATACTGCGAAACTGCTCCGGGCAGATATTTTCACGGATTATTCTGTGGAAAAGGCAGCTTAGCTCAGACAGACCCTTGTCTGTAAATGCCAGCATTGCCTCAGGTGTTACAAACTCTTCACCGGGTGTCAGCTTCCATCTGAAATGATCATCAGCGATTCCCGATACAACGCGGATCGATCCTGCCTGATCCTTTTCTATCTCCTGCGCGTGCTCCCCGGAATAAATGAGCATCACGCCATAGCTGTCCCCATGCCACTCACCGGTGTCCCTGTCGCAGAGTATCACAAAGGGATTGTTATGGTGACTGCTGGTGCCCCTCTTGGAGCTTATCCTGCTGATCTCATGTCCGACCCTTCTCCTCTCAGGCTGCCTCTCGAAGGCGTGGCGGCCGTGGAAGCTTATGAGGTCAAGCTCTTTTCCCACAATATCCATGCATGCGGAAGCAGCCTTGTCTATAAACAGAGCTTCCTCCGATTCATTCTTAATAACGGTATATCTTGAGATAATATCTTTCTCCTCAAATACCTGATAAGAGAGAGTTACAAGAAGTCCTGCGGTCTTATCCTCAAGGTAAAGCCGTAGTGTATCGACCTTATCTTCCTCTGCCCTTACATAGGGAAGACCTTTGAGCTCCTCCCTGCCGGAAAAGATATCATGCCCCCTGTATCTTAGGTCGCAGGTTCCTGAGCCGTTTGAAAGACGTACCGACAGTGCGCTCACCCTGTAGTCTCCTGCCCCATCCGTTGAATACTCCTGGGGAAGAGTGTCGGAAGACATCCCCCTTTTATTCCTGCACTCATAAGGGTTTCCGGAAAAGCCTCTGTCCATCTTCCTATAGAGATAACTCATATCATAGCCGCCCACTCTTTTCCCGTAGTAGGTGTGAAGTACAATCCCTATCTCATTGATCTTTATCTGATACTCAGTGTTCCTTGTTACCAGACAAAAGACCTTACTCTTTTCATCAAATACTATTGACATATCAAAGCTTTCCTCCTGAGGTTGCTATACCCTCAACAAACTGTTTCTGGAATACTATGTAGATCACGATCATAGGTACGATCGCAAGAACTGCCGCTGCCATCATCGCAGGGTAATCGCTTCCGTACTGTCCCTGCATCTTGGCAAGGCCTGCACTTAAGGTAGTGGTGTTTGCATTTGTGCAGACGATCATCGGCCACATAAGATCCTTGAATGCAAAAAGCGCTGTAAATATTCCAAGTGAGACCATGGATGATCTGGTAAGTGGCAGCATTATAAAAAGAAATGTCTGTCCTATGTTACATCCGTCAATTGCAGCCGCTTCCTCAAGATCCTTGGGCAGCGACTGATAGCCTGTCTTTAAAAGGTAAGTTCCAAATGCTGTCACAAGTCCGGGGAATACCAGTCCTGCAGTGGTATTTAGGAGATGGAGCTTGGACACCATAAGGTACTGGGGTATTACAAAGATCTGTGCAGGGATCATCATCTGGATAAGTACCAGTGAGAACATGATCTTTTTCCCGGGGAACTCAAGCCTTCCAAAGGCATAACCTGCCATTGTTGCCGTGAGGCAGGCGCAGATTACACGGAATATAATAAACAGGATCGTGTTTTTATAAAGTGTTATGAAGTTGTAGCTCTTCCACACGGTTGCGAAGTTCTCAAAATGCCAGCCGTTGTGCGGAAAGATATAAAACGGGTCAACGCTTATAGCCTCCTGATTGGTCTTGATGGCCGTGAGTATCATCCATACAAACGGCACAAGCATGATAACCGCAAAAATGATGAGAACCATATATGTTATGAATTTATTGATCTTGTATCTTGTACTGATGCTGTCCATAATTATACTCCTTTACAATCAGTTGTAATAAACAATCTTCTTTTCAAGCTTCTGAAGGAAGAACGTAACTATCATGATAAACACCACAAGAACCATAACTATGGCAGCGCCGTACCCTCTGTTGCCGTTGGTAAAGGCGTAGGTATAGAACAGATAAACAATGGACTGGGTCTTGTTAAGTGCAAGATTTGTCTTGTCCATTACCATGAACATCAGGTCGAATACCGTGAGTGCGCCGATGATCCTGGTCTGAACGATGAAGAAGGTTGTAGGGCTGAGCAGGGGAACTGTTATGGAAAAGAACTGTCGCACAGCTGAAGCACCATCAATCTGGGCTGCCTCATAGTAGTCCTTTGGAATCTCCTGAAGTCCTCCGATAAACAGTACCATGTTGTAGCCTATGATTGACCAGACTCCGATTATTCCGACGCTGATCCATGCGATCTTTGGATCGGATATCCAGGCGACATTTGTGTGAAGAACATTGTTTAACAGTCCAAACTGCTGATTGTAGAGCCACTTCCATACCATGGCTACTGCTGCCGGGGCGCATACCATGGGAAGGAAGAACAATGTGCGGAAAAGAGTCTTTCCCGCAAGCTTCTTCTGCATAAGAACTGCCAGGATCAGCGCTATCACTATTCCCAGCGGAACCTCCACTATCGCATACTTCACAGTGTTCCAAAGTGACTGCCAGACCTCCGCCGATCCAAGTACCGCCTTGTAGTTATTAAGTCCGACAAATATATTCCCTTTTCCAAAGTCTCCTGTCTTGCAAAGAGACTGATATACAGTGTTGATCGCGGGATAATAGTTGAGAACTATAAGCCCAAGCATCGTCGGCAGGATGAACGCCCATCCCCATATTGCCTGTCTCTTCTGAGACGGGGTCATTTTTTTCTTAGCCATAAAACCCTCCATCCGGATAATGAATGCCGAGGCATCCCCCGGCATTCTCTTCTACTGTTTATTCTGCTGCAATTGCATCCTCAATGATTTTCTGAGCATTGTCACAGGCAGTTGCCATGAGTGCACTGTCCTCGGGATTCTGCCATGCATCAAGGAATCCACCCTGCTGCTGAAGAGCATCTTCCCATACTGTAGTCTTTCTTGTATAAGGACGGAAGAACAGATCTCCTTCTTCCTCAGCTCTTACAAATGCTGATACATCCATTCCTTCGAAGGCACTTGCGAAATCCTCTGATACCCCCTTAAGTCCGCCCATGGTCACTCCGAGCTGTGCCTGCTTCTTCTGTCCTTCCTCTGAGCAGAAGTAAGAAATGAGATCATAGCATGCCTTGGGATCTGCTACACCGGCGTTTGCTGCCCAGCCAAGACCATTGTATGCGGAGTATCTCTCTCCTGCATCGCAGGAACCGTTTGCATTGGTATCAGCGTAAGGAAGCATTGCCCATGCATAGTCAGCATGGTTTTCTGCTGTGTAGAAGGCGTTGATCATCCATGATCCCTGTGTGATCATGGCAGCCTTGCCTGACATGAACAGTGAGTCTGTACCTGTCTCTGCAACCACTGACTGGGGAGCACCAACTGTAAGGAGCTTTCTTACCATCTCCATTCCTGCCTTGCCCTCTGCTGATCCGATCGTTGTTCCCTTGTGGTCTTCTGTTATGACTTCTGCGCCATAATCATAAACAAGGTTGTACCAGCCGTCCTGGTTATTTGAGGTGTTCATTGCCATGCCGTAAACATCTCCGTTTGATCCTTCGGTAATTGCCCTGGCTGCCTCATACATATCATCCCAGGTCCATTCATCTGTGGGATACTCCACACCGTATTTGTCAAAAATTGCCTTGTTGTAGAGAAGTGCGATCGTGTCATGATCCTTGGGAAGTGCATACTGTCTTCCATTGCTGCTGTACAGGTTCCATACTCCCTCATAGAAATTGTCCTTATTTATGGATGAATCAGCCGCGATGTAATCTGTGAGATCTAAGAGGATGTCATTTTCCATATACATCTGTGCTGTGTTTGAATGCATCCAGAAAACGTCGGGCATCTCTCCGCCTGAAGCACCGGCCTCAAGAAGTGTCCAGTAGTTATCCCAGTCGATAACCTCGATGTTTACCTTTACTCCTGATTTTGCAGTCCAGTCATCTGCGATTGCCTGAAGGCCTGCCTGCTGGTTTGCATCCCAGATGTTGATAGTAACAGAGTCGACTGAGTATCCGCCCTCTGCTGCGTTTGCGTCAGAAGCTGCCGTCTGGCCCGACTCAGTATTTGTTGCGGTTGCTGCAGGAGCTGCGCTCTCCCCGCATCCTGCAAGGCTTGCTGCCATGACTGATGACAATAACAGTGCAATTAATTTCTTATTCATTTCTTCCTCCCTTTTGGTGATCTGCGTTTTAATGTTTCATGTTCGAACCCCTCGAACAAAACCTATTCTAATTTTCCAAAGCCCCGGGTGGTATGATATTATGTTATATGGATTTGTCATTTTGTGACATTGGAAGGAAACTTAAGGCTGACTGCTTAAGCAGATATGAGGTAAAACTGTTATGCAGATGAAAGAAAACGGTATCGGATTTGATTTTTGTGCATTCACCGATTACGACAACAGTGCGGAAGTAAGGCTTTATGAAATAGGTAACTACGCCTGTGAAGGCGGGTATTCCTATGGACCTATCATCCGCACAAGAGGGATCATTCACTATGTTCTGTCGGGAAAGGGAATTCTTCGGATTGAGAAAAAGAGATATGAGGTGCATGAAAACCAGATATTTTACATCCCGGCAAGAGTATCTGCCTATTATGAAGCTGACAGGGATGATCCGTGGAGCTACAAGTGGCTCCATATCGGAGGAACTGAATTTCATGCAGCTTTAAAGGATATTGGATTTGATGAAAACAATCCCGTTCTCGATGTATCTTCACGCCCGGAGGAAACCGGGTCTTTCAAAGCACTCATAGACGATATATTTAATAACTACGAGAGGGAATACTACTGTCTTGGAAAAATCTATGAGACTATGGATTATCTCAAGAGCAGATACGGACATACAAAAGATGCTTCGGCTGAGAGCCTTCAGCTCAAATATGTAAGGACTGTGATAAAATATATTCAGCTCAAATTCTCTGAGCAGATCACAATGGAGAGCATCGCGGGAATATGCGGACTTAACAGAAGTTACCTCTCAAGGCTCTTTCATGATGCCACGGGCTATACAATAAAGGGGTATCTGCTCTCCTACCGCATGAGTACGGCACAGAAGATGCTGAAAGAAACCGACTACCCCATCCAGTATATAGGAAATGCTGTCGGCTATGCAGATATCTTCACCTTCTCCAAGGCTTTCAAAAAGCATACCGGCAGCACTCCCAGCGATTATAGGAACAAATACTCTACCTGAATTAACTCTACACATATGAAGACGGGCATAGAAATGACTGAGGATGAACTCAGGGCAAAGGTGGATCTTCTTAAGAGCTATGAATATGAATCACTTGGAGGCGATATGGACTATGCTGCACTTCTAGAGGCTCTGGGAAAAGAGGGTTGAAATAAGGGCAGGATAAAATCAGGGAGACATGCAGAGCGTCTGCAATGTCTCCCCTTTTTTTTAAATATAATATTTCTATGCCCTCGATGTATCTGTCTTTACCCATACAGCTTTTATGGGAATCTGCGCAAGTATAACGGCGACGAAAATCAGAACGCAGCCTGCCGCTTCCCTTCCCGTCATGACCTGATGGAGTAAGAGCCAGCCAAATATGGAAGCAAAGACCGACTCAAGGCTCATGATAAGCGAAGCGATTGCCGGGCTTAGGTTCCTCTGTCCTACAGCCTGCAGTGTATATCCAACGGCGCTTGAAAATATCCCGGTATACAGGATCGCTATCCAGGAACCAGCCGATGACAGTGATGCTATCCACCCCGCCGGATCCGGAGCAAGCTCAAATATAAATGACGCGACGAGCGATATGATGCCGCTGACAAAGAACTGGACACAGGCCAGTGCCACCGGGCTCATCCTTGGTGCGTAGTAGTCTACACACAGGATCTGGACTGAGAACATGAGCGCGCACATAAGCAGTGCAGCGTCTGCACCTGACAGGCGTATCCCCTCATCAATTGATGAAAAGCATAAGAGATAGAGTCCTAAAAGTGCTATCACGACAGCCGGCCATACCAGCGGCGAGCACTTTTTCCCTATAAAAATTCCAAGTATAGGCACAAGTACTATATAACATGCGGTGAGAAATCCCGCTTCACCTGCTGTGGCGCCAAGCGCAATCCCCATCTGCTGAAATGTCGATGCAAGGAAAAGCGCGCTTCCGCAGATAATGCCTCCTATCAGCTTTTTAGGCGGTATCCTGCCCGGCATAATATTGTGGCCTCTCAGCAGCGGCAACAGGCATATTCCACCGATAATGAAGCGAATGCCGTTAAATGTAAGCGTTCCTACCGTATTGCTTGCAAGTGACTGGGCGACGAACGCAGCGCCCCAGACAACCGATGCAAGTAGAAGCAGCAATGAACTTTTGTATTGATTCGAAGTTGTTTTTTCCATAATGGAAACTATTATATCAGATTTCTCAAGCCATGGCACTTACAGTGCAACAAATTTCTGAGTTGTATCGCTGAGCTGTTCAGTAACCTCAGTATTCCTGTCAATCGCCTCAGAAATCCTCTTGATACCGCCAACAATCTCCTGTGAGCTCTCGGCGGACTGTGAAATAGCTGCCGAGCTCTCAATTACAGAGTTGCTTATCATCTGAACGGATTCTACCATCTCCTGCATGATATCGTTGAGGTTCTCAGCCCTGCTGTTGAAGCTTGAGAGCATCTCTTCCATGATGTCCGCAGTGTGTTCGTACTTCTCTCCGGTTGCCACAAATTCATCGTAATCACTTATTACCTGACCATTGATATAGTCAAGAACAGCCTGCGCATTTTTGGCAAGGTTATTAACCGCCTCGGTAACCTCATTACTGATATCCTGGATATTTGCAGCAGTCTTTCTGGAATTGTCCGCAAGTGAACTGATCTCAGTGGCAACCACTGAAAATCCCTTGCCGGCATCTCCTGCCCTTGCAGCCTCAATAGACGCATTGAGAGCAAGGAGGTTTGTCTGGCTTGCAATCTCCAGGATTACCTTAGTAAGTTCATTGATCTGAGTTACCTTTTCAGATTCATGAACTGACTGCATCAGGGTTGAAGACAGTCTTTCAACATGATCTCCGGCTTCTTTTTTCTTAGATATTACTCTGGCCTTGAGGTCATCGGCCTCGGACTTGATACCACTGGCTGTCTTGCTTCCCTCTGTGGCCTCATCCGCAATTTCCTGGGCAGCGTCCTTTACATCATCAACTTTGGCATTTATGTGCGAGACATTGCCTGACACGGTCTCCATGCTGGCTGATAGTTCCTCAAGCGCAGCTGAAGTGTTGGTCACATTGTCGTCTGCCATGTGAAGCTGTGACGAAACCTCCTCCGATGATTCGGAGAGTACTACAGAGCCATTCTTCACATCTCTCATGATACCCTGCAGCGTCTCGATAAAGTTATTTATGCCTGAAGTTATGAAAACAAGCTCCGATTTGGCCTTCGTCTTTATTCTTGCAGTCAGGTCGCCCTTTCCTGCCTCAATACCGGATATGATGTCATTTACTTCATCGCTGATCATTCTGATCTTTTTGACAATATTCTTGTAGCTGATAAAGAAGCTGAAGATTATGAGCATCAGAACCACAATTATGCCTATCATTGCTGTGACATTGCCCGATCTAAACAGAGCCTGCATCATCGCTGTGGTGCTGTCAGCAGAGGCGTTTATCGCTCTGTCCAGAGCTTTGGTCGAGTGGAATATTGCAACTTTCTGTATCTCTGCTTTGTCAAAGAGTATTGAATAGGCAGAGTCCTTATCTCCCGCATCACACTTGGCAATGGAGGCATCAATAAACTTTACAAGCCTCTGATACTGCCCCTCGATCTCCTTAAGCTGCGCAGCAGCCTCTTCATTGTCTATCGCGGCAAAATCACTTCCAAGAGTGGCTATATCAGACTGTATCGCAGCTTTTACAGCATCAATCTGTGGCAAAAGAGCTGTCTTGGTTTCATCAGCCGAAGCAGCAACATAGCCTGTTGTCTGATCGTAGAGTGACATTACATCACTCTTTAGATTGGCCTCATCCTGAGTGAGCCTCATCATGGTGCTGAACATCTCTATACTGCTGGTAGTTGAGGTCTTCATGGAATTCATCACAAATCCCATGACAATGATAAAAGCCAGCAGTATGGCAAAATTTGCCATCGATATCTGGAACATAATTGAATTTATTTTTTTAACCCTGATCTCTTCTCTCATGTTCCCTCCTTATAATTTCGAATACCAGTCACCGGCAACCTTCTTTATCTGTTTAAGGAAGCCATCCGCATCAATTTCGCCCTTTGCAAAAGAATTAAACACATAGGAAAAGCCCTTCTGTCCAAGGCCTTCCGGCATGTCCATCCAGTGCCAGCTTGAAGTCTTGCCGGCTGAGATGTAGGAAGATATCACAGGAGCGAACGGATCAGATGCCACGTATTTGCAGTCTTTAAACGGGCTGACAAATCCGGCCTGCTCCACAAGTATCTTCTGTGCGCTGTCCTCTGAGCACCACTGTAAAAATGCCAGCGCAGCATCCACCTGACCCTCTTTTGAAACAGCCCACCAGGAAGGAGCACTTGTCAGTATGGTGTCCATGCCATCCTCAAAGGCGTAGGGAACCATTCCGATCTCAAAATTACCTGCCGAGGCGTAGGCACTTGCATCATCGCCTGTTAGAGTGGCACCGATCCATGATCCCTGTGTTATGAAAGCATATTTACCCGAGGCAAAGCCCATGACCTGATCATTGTATGTCCCGTTCACTAAAAGTGCCGGGTCAGAATACTCATTGAAAAGACCTATCATCTGTGCGTAGTTTTTAAACCGCGCATCATCTATCCCTCCGCCATTGCCAAGCAGGTCGATATAGGTGGTGTCGGACCTTGAGAGCCCTGAATCGATATAGGCTCCAAAGATATGATTTCCTGCTGACCATCCAAGATTCTCAGGCTCTGTACAGTATCCGATAACTGCTGTGAGCCCCAGCTGAGTCTTTTTCGCATCAATGGTTTCAAATGCTTTTTTCATGGAATCGGGTCCTGTTATTGACTTGGGATCCACACCGGCTTTAGAGAGGATATCTGCATTGTAGGCAAGACCTATAGCCTCCGTCGTGTAGGGGAAACCCAGAGTTCCATATGTGGGATCAACAAAGGCAGCATCTGTCCTTCCTGCCCAGTTCTGGTCACTCATATCAACCAAAAGGCCCTCCCAGTTTCCAAATCCCGAAGATTCACAGGCAATGATGTCAGGCATCTGGTCCGAGAGATAATATCCCTTTAAAGTCGCCTGCGCATCAGCGCCGGTTTCAACCCCGATCACGTTGACCTTGATGCCGGTCTCTTTTTCATACTGCTGCGCAAGAACCTGCATTTGCGGCGCTACTTCTCCCTTGGTATTAAGCAAAGAGATAGAACTGACACTGCCCTGCGTATCAGCTTCTATCTCTTCATTCTTTCCACATCCGGCCGTCACAAGGCTAAAAGCAAGGACAGCAGTAAGTGGCAATATATAAAGTTTTCTCATATCGCTTATTCCTTTCCATATAAGAAATGAACAGTAGCATAATAATTATATGCGAAAGCGATAGGTTTTTCTTGGTTTTCAGAACAATATAATAAAAACTTAATAATTTTTTGCCCCTTTTATTTTTTGTTCGTATAAACAATCAGAAAACAAAATGTGAGGTGATGAATATGATGAGACTTATCAGCGAGACAAAAATGCTAATGAAGATGTCACTTGTGCGATTCATATCGAGAACTTTTGCAAATATGCTTGGACTATAACTTTAGAAAAGAAAAGGGGGATTTAATTATGGATACAATTACAGAAATGATCAAAGAGGCTACTAAAGTGATCGAATTCAGAGACCGCTTCAATATGAGTGAGGCTGATTACCAGAGGATCGAGGCTGCACTGATCAAATATGCCGATGAGCTTAGGATGGCAAACTGAAAGGGTGAGTCACAGGGGACGTTACAGTTTGACTCATTTTGCGGAGCAAAACGAGTCAAACTGTAACGTCCCCTGTGACTCACAAACTCAAAACTGTAACGTCTCCTGTGACTCAAAATGAGTCAAACTGTAACGTCCCCAATGACTCATATTACATTGAAATCACATATGCCTCATAGGGCCTTACATTTCCTCTATCCGGATCATCATCGTAGTTGCCGATGAGCTTCTTACCCGTCTCAAACTCTTCCGGAACATCAAATTTCACATTCCCATCCGAGAAATTACATACGACCAGGAGCTTCTCATCTCCAAGAGTCCTTACATATGCAAAGATTTCTTCGCTGTCCGGAAGGAGAAGCCGGAAGTCACCATAAACGATCAGATCACTGCTCTTTCTAAGGCTGATGAGCTTCTTGTAGTAGTTATAAACCGAATCATCCCTGCCTACCTCATCCGCAGCGTTTATGTTCACATAGTTGGGATTTATGCGAAGCCACGGTTTTCCGGTTGTGAAGCCTGCATTATCTGTGGCATCCCACTGCATCGGAGTGCGGGCGTTGTCGCGGCTCTGATTCCTCATGATCGTGATGGCATCCTCTTCTCTGATGATTCCCTTTGCTATATTCTGGCGGACATTATTCAAAGACTCGATGTCGTTGATCTCATCGAGGCTGTCCCACGGGCAGTTGGTCATGCCAAGCTCTTCTCCCTGGAATACATAAGGAGTTCCCTCCATCATATGAAGGCAGGTTCCAAGCATCTTGGCACTGAGCTCACGCACCTCTTCCGAGTCGTTGCCGAAGCGGGATACTGCGCGGGGCTGGTCATGGTTGTCCCAGTAGAGAGAATTCCATGCATAGCCTTCAAGGCCAACTTCCCATTTGTTCAAAGCCTTCTTCAGTGCCGGAAGCTTGATCCGGTTGATACCATAGCGCCCTACACCATCTTCATACTCAGTCGACATGTGGTCAAACTGGAAGATCATGTTGAGCTCACTTCCGTCGAGGTTGGCATAATTCCTGGCTTCTTCCATCGGTACTCCGGGGCACTCTCCGACAGTTATCGTGTCGTATTTAGATAGTACTCTTGTATTCATCTCCCTCAGGTACTCGTGAAGGTGCGGTCCCGTAGCCGTAAGGTCAAAGCTCGCATACCCTGTAGCCAGCGCCTCTCCGTCGGGAAGACCCTCAGGTTTGGATATCAGGCTGATGACATCCATCCTAAAGCCGTCTACTCCCTTGTCAAGCCACCAGGTCATCATTGAAAAGACCTCGTCCCTCACCTTGGGATTGTCCCAGTTGAGGTCGGGTTGTCTTTTGGAAAAGAGATGCAGGAAGTACTGACCCGTTGTCTCTTCGTAAACCCAGGCGCTTCCGCCAAAGCATGATCCCCAGTTGTTGGGCTCAGCTCCCGGCTCTCCGCCCTTCATCCCGGGCTTGGGATCACGCCAGATATAATAATCGCGGTATGGATTATCCTTGGACTTTCTGGATTCCTTAAACCAGTTATGCTCATCTGAGGTATGATTCACAACAAGGTCCATCACTATCTTAAGTCCCAGCTCATGGGCCTTTGCAAGCATCTCGTCAAAGTCCTCCATCGTGCCAAACTCAGGCATGATAGCCTGATAATCACTTATGTCATAGCCGTTGTCATCATTGGGCGATGCGTAGATCGGCGAGAGCCAGATAACATCCGCTCCAAGCCCTGCGATATAGGGAAGTCTCTTTGTGATTCCCTTAAGATCCCCAATACCATCTCCGTTACTGTCCTGAAAACTTCTCGGATATATCTGATAAACAACGCTTTTCTGCCACCACTTCTCATTCTCCATATTTGCTTTCCTTTCCGCATGAATTGCATCTAAGAACTGTTGTCCTTAGATTATAACATGAATGCCTGTGTCAGACAGTTCAAAAACTTCTGAATCATCTGATTCTTTTACGCAAAAAACACAATAATTTGTTCAAAGAATTCAGTCTATATTTTCCAAAACTCCTCTATAATCTTGTATTATGAATATTTTAAATGACAAAATCAAACGAAAACAATTTATACTAAGTTACTCTGTCTTCTTAACAAACGGAATGCTGGCGCTCTCCATCGGATCGCTCCTTCCGTTCCTTAGGGATGCCAACGGCCTTGATTACGCCTTCTGCGGTCTTATAGTAAGTCTTCACTCTGTTGGCAACCTGTTTGCAAGCTTCTTTTCCGGAGCACTTCCGATGCTGATCGGCAAAAAGAAAAGCATACTGCTGTTTGAGGTCTTCTTTCCGATTTCATTTTTGATAATGCTCTACGGAAACAGCCGCTTTCTTCTGGCATTTGCCTTCTTCGCAACGGGTCTTGCAAGAGGGGCTTCGAGCAATTACTGCAACACCAAGATCAACTCGATTGCCACCGGAGTTGCCTGGGCGCTCAACTGTCTGCATGCCTCCTTTGCGGTCGGCGCGTTCACCTTTCCTCTCATACTGATGCTGATCACAAGAAATGACAGCTCGCTATGGCGATATGCCTGCGGATTTCTGGTAGTGCTGGGACTCTTAACCTGCCTTATGTACTATCTGATCCCTGAGGAGCCGCAGGATGCGCAGCCGGGATCCGGGAAGGCGGATGAGAGGAAGCGAAGCGATGTATTTGGATTTTTCAAAGAGCCGCTCTTTTATATCTGCACAGGCACACTCTTCTTTTATCTGTGTGCGGAGCAGGGTGTTATAGGATGGATGATAACCTATTTCAAGGACACCGGTCTTCTTCCCTCCAACCTCGCTCAGGTAACAGCCAGCATCCTCTGGGTGATGATCCTGCTTGGAAGGCTTTCAACCGCCTATCTCTCCACGAGGATCAAAAAAGAAAACCTCCTTCCGCTAATGGGTGTTGGAATTGTAGTATTCTTCATTCTCCTCATAATCAGCAGGAGTACGACACCGATCATCGTCGGGATCATGGGCTTTGGTTTTTCGATGGCAGGTATCTACGCAACGACAGTATCTTTTGCAGGTAATCTTATCAAAAAGTATTCGCTTGCCTGGAGCTTCATCCTTACAACAGCAAGTCTTGGCTCCATCATCATGCCTTCTATTGTTGGAATCCTGGCTGAGAACCTCGGAATTGCCACAGGCGTTGGTAGCATAGCGATTGTGCTGTTCATTGATATGGTCTTCATCATGGCACTTGTCATGTTTGTCAAAAAGAATAACAGATAAAAACTCAGGAGCTGCCACACGAATAAGTGCGACAGCTCCTCTTAATTACATCATCTTCTTAATCTCATCATATACAAACTGAACCTTAGGTCCTACAATAACCTGAACCGTTGTCTTTGATGGACGGATTCTGCACACCTAATAGATGCAAAAAACGCCTTGCTGGCGCAAAGCGCTTTTTCCAAATAAAGAAGGGAGTCCCTTTGCAAGCATGCTTGCAGGGATTCCCTTCTTTATTTGGAAACCACTTCGTTCCTCAGTGGTTTTGCATCTATTAGGCGTACGAGTTTGACTCGTTATCGCTCACATCATTCCTCCCATTCCGGCTCCACCTGCGGGCATAGGAGGTACGGGCTCTTTGATTGTAGCTACGGCTGCCTCAGTTGTAAGGAAGCTTGATGCTACTGATGTCGCATTCTGAAGAGCTGATCTTGTAACCTTGGCAGGATCGATGATTCCGTCCTTAACCATGTCTACATACTCCTCTGTGTAAGCGTTGAAGCCTACACCTGCCTTGGACTCCTTAACCTTGTTGACAATTACTGATCCGTCAAGACCTGCATTGGCTGCGATGTGATAAAGAGGTGACTCAAGAGCCTTAAGAACAACATTGGCACCTGTCTTCTCATCTCCCTCGAGAGTTGATGCAAGCTTCTCTACTTCCTTGGCAGCGTGGATGTAAGCTGATCCACCACCAAAGATGATGCCCTCTTCTACAGCAGCTCTTGTTGCGTTGAGAGCGTCTTCCATTCTGTACTTGGCTTCCTTCATCTCTGTCTCTGTAGCAGCGCCGACTCTGATAACTGCAACACCGCCTGCGAGCTTGGCAAGTCTCTCCTGGAGCTTCTCTTTATCGAAATCAGAGGTTGTATCCTCGATCTGTTTCTTGATCTGTGAAATTCTGGCCTGGATGTCCTTCTTAACTCCGAGGCCGTCAACGATTGTGGTCTTCTCCTTCTCAACCTTGATGCTCTTAGCTCTTCCAAGATCATCCATAGTTGTATCCTTGAGCTCAAGACCAAGGTCTGAAGAAATAACCTTGCCGCCTGTAAGGATTGCGATATCCTCAAGCATAGCCTTTCTTCTGTCGCCGTATCCGGGAGCCTTAACTGCTACTACATTGAAGGTTCCGCGAAGCTTGTTGACAATAAGTGTTGTGAGAGCCTCACCGTCAACATCCTCAGCGATGATAAGGAGCTTGGCACCTGTCTTAACGATCTGCTCAAGAAGAGGAAGGATATCCTGAATATTGGAGATCTTCTTGTCTGAGATGAGGATATATGGATCCTCTAAAGTTGCCTCCATCTTGTCCATATCTGTAGCCATGTAAGCTGAGATATAGCCTCTGTCAAACTGCATACCTTCTACAAGATCGAGCTCTGTCTGCATTGTCTTGGACTCCTCGATGGTAATAACACCGTCGTTGGAAACCTTCTCCATTGCATCAGCGATCATCTGTCCAACCTCATCATCTCCTGACGATACAGCTGCAACTCTCATGATCTGCTCTTTGCCCTTGACCTTGGTTGCCATCTTGCCGATAGCTTCTACAGCCTTGTCAGTAGCCTTCTTCATGCCCTTTCTGAGAACGATCGGGTTGGCACCTGCTGCGAGGTTCTTAACACCCTCATTGATCATTGCCTGTGCAAGAACTGTAGCTGTTGTTGTTCCGTCACCTGCTACATCATTGGTCTTGGTAGCAACTTCCTTAACAAGCTGAGCGCCCATGTTCTCATAGGAATCCTCAAGCTCGATTTCCTTGGCGATCGTAACACCGTCGTTGGTGATCGTAGGAGCACCATAGCTCTTATCAAGAACTACGTTTCTTCCCTTAGGTCCAAGTGTAACTCTTACTGTATCTGCGAGCTTATTAACGCCTTCAACCATTGCTGTACGGGCATCAGCTCCGTATTTGATTGTCTTTGCCATTGTATGTTTCCTCCGTTTTACTCAATAATTGCAAGAATATCGTTCTGCTTAACGATAATATAGGTTACGTCATCAAGTTTAACCTCTGTTCCTGAATACTTGGAATAGATAACGTTGTCACCCTTCTTAACTTCCATCTTTATCTCTTTGCCATCAACTACTCCGCCGGGGCCTACAGCGATAACCTCTGCCTGCTGTGGCTTTTCCTTCTCAGCGCCGGGAAGGACGATTCCTGATTTAGTAGTCTCTTCAGCCTCAAGCTGCTTTAAAACAACTCTGTCTGCAAGTGGTACAAGCTTCATTACAAATGCCTCCTTTATGTTATTATTATGAATTTACTTTTTCTTTTGTTAGCACTCTATCTTATTGAGTGCTAACTTCTAAAATCATATATTAGTGATTTAGTCTTCGTTGTGCAAGCCGTAAAAATCCATATTCTTTGCAAAATTCTATTGTTATCTCCCATTTTCTCTATTTTTCTAGTTTTTTCTTTGTGTTTATATCAAAGCTGCCGGATAACATGCGGCATTTCCAATTTTTCTTCAAATATCTCAACTGACCGTCATTTCTTTATACTTCAAAGAGCAGGATTGTCACATCATCAGACTGCTCTTTTCCCTTTTGAAAAGAGCTGACGGTATCCCATACAAGGTTGATTATCTCATTACCATGGAGCTCGGTCTGTGATTCAAGTGCCTTTAGAAGCCCGCTCTCTCCAAGCAGGTTATCAGAAGTATCCATCGCCTCCGTGACTCCGTCGGTATACAGGAGCAATCTGTCCCCTCTCTCAAGATGCAGCGTCCTTACTTCAAACGTTTCATCTTCGTATGCTGCCAGGAACAGATCATGGTTCATATCTATGATGCTGTAGGCTCCGCCGCTGTAAAGTACCGGGCGCTCATGACCCGCATTTACATAGGTGAGCACGCCTTCTGAAGCTGAGTAAATTCCAATATAGGCAGTGACGAACATCATCTCCTTATTTGCTTCACACAGGAGCCTGTTTGCCTTTTCAACCGCAGCTCCAAGGTCATCGGGATTCTCCAGGATACACATTTTGATGACGGTCTTACTTATTACCATGAAAAGAGAAGCCGGCACGCCCTTATCCGATACATCTGCGATGATCATCGCAACCCTGTCGTCATCGATCCTGAAGTAATCATAAAAATCTCCTCCTACAACTCTTGCAGGTCTCATTAAAGAGCTTATCTCAAACCGGTCACTTTGAAGTTTTTCAGGGAGCATATCCATCTGTATGCGGGCAGCCACTTCAAGCTCCGTATCCAGGCGCTGTCTCTCTGCCACTGCCATCCTGATATCCGCGATATAACTGTGAATGCTGTCCTCCATGTCTTCCATGGCCGTCGCCAGATCTTTTATCTCGTCATTTGACTTTATCTTAAGGTCTGTAAAATAGGAGGTATCATCGTTCTTATTCTCTTCCCTGATATAATTATTTGCTGCCTTTGAAAGCTGCTTAATGGGTTTTACAACCGAACGTCCTATCATGATGTACAGATAAATCCAAAGAATGATAAAAAACGCGCCAAGCAGCAATCCCATGATCCAGATAATCGCAGAGATCGATCTGTCGACGTCATCCGCATAATCGAGCATATGAACAAATGCCACAATCTTACCTTCAGAGTTTATGATGGGTGCATATGCTCCAATCATCATCCTCCCGTCATCCTCTTTAGAAGCGAAGTATTCTCCGTTGTATAATCTCTCGTTGAGAAGAGTCATCTCGTATTTCTCGCAGTATCCGGCGGGATTTTCCTCAGAGTCAAAAATTACTACTATCCTTTCGTTAATCCAATCCAAAAGGCAGATACAGATTTCATGCATCTCCTGTTCAGTCGCCACTGCCTTGATAAGCTCCTGAACGTTGAGCCCATCCTCTGCTCCATAGTCAACCCTGAAATCCTTGTAATAATCTGTAAAGTCTGTTATGTTCGGATCATTCTTGACTTCTTCCGGTATGCTTTCATAAATTTCACCTGCTTCTTCAAAACATTCCGTCATATTCTTCATTTCGAAAATATCCGCCAGTGCCAGCCCCATAGCCCGAAGATCTCCGGTTTTATTGCGGATTATAAGTGCATCACCGGCCTTTTTAACGCCAAAATAAGAAACCTGCAGAAACAATACCAAAAGGATCAGCATTACCAGGTTTATCCGTGTTCTGAGTGTAAATCTTAGTTTTTTTAACATACATAACTCCTAATAAAAATGTTTATATTATGATTATATCAGCTAACACCAATATTTTTTTAATAATTATTTTACTTTTTCTAAATTGATATTTCCTGCGCTTTTGTGCATAATAATTGTAAGTAATTATGTTCTTTTTTGGCTATAACATGGAAGTTATGGCGTTTGCGATTGCAAACATTTTCAAGGAGGTGATGAGATGAGCACTAACTTTTTTAGCAGCTTATCCGGACAGTTCGACTACAACGCGAGTATGAGTTCTCTTCTCGGAGACTACAACACCATCAAGAGCGGAGCTTATAACACTCTGATGAAATCATATGTTGGCAAGGTCGGTAACAAAGCTGCCCTCAAAGCTTATCAGGAGACCGGATCCACGACGACGGGATCGGATACCGCAACTGCTCAGACAGGCAGCAAAAAGACTGTATCCAAATCCAATTTTCTTGATAACCATTTCAGCGAGATCAGCAAGTCTGCCAAAAAGACAGAAGATTCTTCTGCCGCTAAGACTGAGACAACTACTGACAAATACGCAAAATACAAGTCAAGCTGGCTCGATGATCAGCTCAAGCAGTATGACAAGGATGCCAACAAGACAACTGCAGCTGATACTTCAGTATCTATGGATACTACAATTTAAAGATAGGTCAATAAGTGAGGGGACGGTTCTTTTAAAAGAGCCGTCCCCTTAATTTATTGACTTTCCTTACTATTCATCTTCTTTCCTTGGAATATCCTTGCCGGAAAGATCAATATAATTTTCTTTAAGTGCGATCGCCCAGTATTTCTCAGGAATATCCGGCCATCTTACTCTTCCTCTCTCCTGCTCACACAGCCTCATAGCCCGCAGCAGTACAATCTCGTTAAGGTCGACGCCTGTTCTTATGGTGTGCTTGGTAACGGCCGCCCATGCAGGTGCAATCCGGTCAAGTCCCGACTCACCAAATTCATGCAGGATCTCTTTTCTGTTGTAATCCAGCTGGACATACTCCTCTTCCCACGTCTTGCCATTCCCATGAAGTATGCAAAACTGGGCCTTTCCGCCATAAAACCAGGGTATACCCACCGATCCCGGATTAACTGCCTTCTTGCCTCTGTACATGTAGGTTCCCTGATTGTGCGTGTGGCCGTGAAGGAGCACTCCGTTTTTAAGATGCGAGAGAACCTTTTTGGTATTTCTCTTTTCCCTGAAAAGAAGCTCAGATGTGTTGGTTGGTGAACCGTGGCAGTACTCAAACCCGGGAAAACCCTTCATAACATAACTTCCGTAATTGGGAAGCGACTCAAAAAAGTCGAAATCCCTGTCCGTAAGATTCTCATAGGTATACAGAAGCGAACCACTCGCAGAACCCTTTTTCCAGTTGCCGGCTCCGCTCTTTCTGTAATTCAAAAGATATTCTTCCCTGTTTCCACGGATTATATAGGTATTGAAATACTGTTTGAGAACATAAATAAGTTCCATTGTCTTCTGTGGATAGGGGCAGTCGGTGACATAGTCGCCAAGAAGGATAAAGTTCGTAATGCCCTTTCCCACTGCATAATCAATGCAGGCCTGAAGCGCGCTATGATTGCCATGTATGTCACTGAAAACCGCAAAATCCGGCATCTGCCCCTCCACAAATAATTTAAATTACTTGACGATCTCCTTTAAGGACTGAGCAAGTCCTGCA
Organism: uncultured Butyrivibrio sp.; assembly: GCA_946536145.1. Classification (GTDB taxonomy): domain Bacteria; phylum Bacillota; class Clostridia; order Lachnospirales; family Lachnospiraceae; genus Butyrivibrio. The sequence continues at coordinate 3,807 of CAMNEA010000014.1, read as the reverse complement.
ATTCCCTGTATATTAGAAGGAACTATGATCTTGGTCGCCTGGCCGTTGGAAGCCTTCTCAAAGGCCTCAAGGCTCTTAAGTGTGAGCACTGACTCATCAGCGCCTGCAGCCTTGAGCATCGAAATACCGTCAGCATTAGCCTTCTGGATATTCCTTATAGCCTCAGCCTGACCTTCTGCCTCACGGATTCTCTTTTCTCTCTCAGCCTCAGCCCTAAGGATTGTAGCCTGCTTGTCTGCCTCAGCCTGAAGGATCTTACTCTGTTTTTCACCCTCTGCAACAGTGATCTGACTCTGCTTCTCACCTTCTGCGAAAAGAATCTTTTCTCTCTTTTCACGCTCAGCCTTCATCTGTTTCTCCATCGCGTCCCTGATCTGCTCAGGAGGATTGATGTTCTTGAGCTCTACCCTTGTGATCTTGATACCCCAGGGATCGGTTGCGATGTCAAGCGCATCCTGCATCTGTGCGTTGATCTGATCTCTGGAAGTGAGTGTCTCATCGAGTGTAAGTGAACCGATAACATTTCTCAGTGTGGTTGCTGTCAGGTTCTCGATGGCACCGATGGGATTCCTTACTCCGTAGGCATAAGCCTTGGGATCCGAGATCCTGAAGAATACGATCGAGTCGATCTGCATTGTTACGTTGTCCTGTGTGATAACCGGCTGAGGCGGGAAATCACAGTACTGCTCCTTGAGGTCAACCTGCCTTGCAACTCTGTCAATAAAAGGAATCTTGAAGTGAAGACCGACATCCCAGGTCTCCTTGTAAGCACCAAGTTCCTCTACTACATACGAATGTGCCTGCGGAACAATCTTAATATTGGTCGCAAGCAAAATAATAACGAGTACAATAAATACAATAACTACAATGCCCATTTAAATTCCCTCCCTTTCTACTATGAGCTTTACGCCCTGTACCTCAACTACTCTTACTTCTTCTCCCTGATGGATTATCACATTGTCCATGCTGGAAGCAGCGATCCAGGTTGAGCCATCCATATCCACCTTGCCAAATCCGTGCAGATTATCTATATCGGTCTTGGCAATGAGTTTCCTGCCCACCACTGCATCGATATTGGTCTTCTTGAGCCTGTTGTTGAAATATTTGGCTGCTATTGGTCTTACCAGTATAAGCACAACAACAGAAACCACAAGAAAAAGTGTGACCTGAAGCCACATCGGTGCGCCAAACAGTGATACAATGAGTGCCACCGCAGCGCCTGCCGCAAACCAGATCGTCACCAGACCCATGGTGAAAATCTCAATTACTGATAACACAACAGTGATTACTAGCCAGATTACAGGCCATGAGACATCCATACACTTTCCTCCTTTCCCCAAAAAACCCGCGAAACACCGCCTGTGCGAGCTTAATTCATTATATCATATATTGGTACCGGAGTGCATTCTGTCTGAGCAGTAACGTTTTTAACAAATTAAACAGTGATTAAGGAATTTCAGGCACATATATGGTAATATAATAGTATGACATCTTGAATGATATTCTAGAAACCCGCACCTGCTGCGGGTTTCGTGAGAACATGATTCGAGAGGCAAACAAGCCCTGCGACGCAGTCGCTTTAGGATGGCTTGTTTGCGGCATTTTTGAATCCTTGATTCAAAAATGCATAGAAATGTTCGTGATGACGTATAACAAGTTCAGAAATGGTGAAATGATATGAGCGAATCAGTGTATGAGTACTTTAAGAGTTTAGTAAACGGCTTCATTCTCCCCGCAACAGTTTTTCTGGTAAAAAGAGATGAACACGGAAGCGTTAATGAGATCCGTTTTTTTGTTGCAAACGAGGTTTTTAAAAAGAGCTACCTCAGCACCTTCAAGGGCGGATTTGATGAGAGCAGCTTTGACAGTGACGCCGTTGCAAAAATGATCGAAGGAACAACCTATGATGAGCATATGCCCAAGGATCCAAAGTTTGAGAGCATTATCAATGAGGCTGCCTTTGAGGGCAAACATGTTCATACATACGTTGACACTACCAAGATCTACGGCTATTGGACTGAGGACATACTCTTCCCTGTGAGACCGCTGAACGATGAAAATATTGGTCCTGATACATCCTTCTGCCTGTTCATGTACACTCTCAATAAAGACATGGACGCAGGCAAGTATTCCTCGGTATCACCTGACATCTCAAGCTTCGTAATAAAGGCCTGCCTTGAACTTAGAAACGAACAGGACTTCCTTGTAAGCATGAATACTGTTATCGATGACATCAGGCAGTACACGGGTGCAAAGCGCGCCGCTGTTCTTACCTATGTCAGAGAGGACAGGAACTACAAGATAATTGCCGAATCCGCGCTTCCTGAGCTTAGAACAGCCAGAGATACTTTCAGCAGGATTCCTTTTGAAATTGTTGAGAGCTGGGAGAACCTGCTCAGAGATACCAACAGTATAATTATCCAAAGCGAAGCTGATATGGAGCTTTACTCAAAGAAAGCTCCTGACTGGGTAAATACACTTAAGGAAAACGGCGTGGAATCTCTGTGCCTTGTACCTTTCATCCACCAGGGAGCGATCATCGGTTATCTCTATATCAGGGATTTTGATGTAAATGAATCAATCAGGATAAAAGAGACAGTTGAGCTTGTCAGCTTCTTCCTCACATCAGAGGTTGCCAACCACCTCTTCCTTGAGAGGCTCGAGTATCTGAGCAACGTTGATATGCTCACCGGAGTTTTCAACCGAAACTGCATGAACGTCAATGTTGATGAGCTTGCTCTCAAGCTTGAAATAGAGCCAAGACCCTTTAATGTCGCCTTCTGTGACCTCAACGGACTTAAATCAATAAATGACAACGGCGGACACGACCAGGGTGACAAGCTTCTTGTATATGCTGCAGATGTGCTAAGGGATGTCTTCTATGATGACAAGATCTACAGAGCAGGCGGCGATGAATTCACTGTTATCTCTTTCAGTTCCGAGAAAGTATTTGAGGAAAAGATAGAAAAGCTCAGAGAGAAGGCCTCTGACCCGGACTGGCTCTATTTCGCGATCGGATACTTCCACGACGAAGACAGCGGAAGGCTGCGACTTGCCATGAGATATGCAGATGAGAGAATGTATCTGGACAAAGATAAATTCTATGAGATGTATCCTGATAAAAGAAGATAGTATAAATACGGGGTCTGATTAAAAAGAGACCTGAATCTTGAAAGATTCAGGTCTCCTTAATTTGTATGTGGTTATGCAGGAAAATCTTAGTGATAAATAAATATTATCAGAACTTTCCAGCCTTAGCAGCTTCTTCGATAGATACAGCTGTAGAAACAGTCATACCAACCATAGGGTTGTTACCTGCGCCGATAAGCCCCATCATCTCAACGTGAGCAGGAACTGATGAAGAACCTGCGAACTGAGCATCTGAGTGCATACGTCCCATAGTATCTGTCATACCGTAGGAAGCAGGGCCTGCTGCCATGTTGTCGGGATGAAGTGTACGGCCTGTGCCGCCGCCTGAAGCAACTGAGAAGTACTTCTTGCCTGCTTCTGTTCTCTCCTTCTTGTAGGTACCTGCAACAGGGTGCTGGAATCTTGTAGGATTGGTTGAGTTACCTGTGATGGAAACGTCAACGTTCTCCTTCCACATGATAGCAACGCCTTCCTGAACATCGTTGGCACCGTAGCAGTTTACCTTGGCACGAGGTGAATTCTCGTCCTTGGAGTAGCACTTTCTGAATACTTCCTCAACCTCACCGGTGAAGTAGTTGTACTTGGTCTCAACATATGTGAAGCCGTTGATACGGGAAATGATCTGTGCAGCGTCCTTGCCAAGTCCGTTAAGGATAA
>CAMNEA010000013.1 GCA_946536145.1 uncultured Butyrivibrio sp. | reverse complement strand
GTATCCCGGAGGGATTTATATCAAACCCCCATTTGAAATGGGGGTACATGACTTTGAAAAGAAGGGTTGAGGGACGAAAAATGCAGAGAAACAGGCTGATAAGCAATGATATAATGTACACCATTCCCTCCAGGGAGGGGATGTCCGCGGCGGAGTGGCTTGCAGAACAGATGCCGGGTGGATTTTTTATCTATCGCGCAGATGAGACGATGGAGCTCTTGTATGTGAACCAGTCAACCTGCGACATTTTCGGCTGCGACAGTGTGGAGGAATTCAGGGAGCTGACAGGCAATAACTTCAGGGGCATGGTGCACCCTGAGGATTATGACATGATCCAGAGCTCGATAGATGAGCAGATTTCCCACCCGTCAAATCGCAGGAACATAGACTATGTGGTGTACCGTATAATAAGGAAGGACGGAACTGTCAGATGGGTAGATGACTATGGTCACTTTGCGACCCTGCCGGGCTATGGTGAAGTGTACTATGTATTTATAGAGGACATAACCGAGAACAGACAGGCTAAAGAGGAGAAGGAAAGAGTGCGCAACCTCTCGTATGCGCTTGAACAGGCGGAGCAGGCCAACAACTCCAAGAGCGCCTTTCTGTCCAACATGAGTCACGAGATCCGCACTCCCATAACAGCCATTCTGGGCATGAACGAGATGATACAGCGCGAGACCGACAGCTCTGTGATACTTGAGTACTCTGAGAACATCAGAAAAGCAGGTGTGAGTCTTCTCGGGATCATAAGCGACATCCTTGATTTTTCCAAGATGGAGACCGGGAAGATGACACTGGAAAATGAGGAATACTCACTTTCATCCATGGTGATGGATCTGTACAATCTTGTGCAGTTTCGCGCGGAGGCAAAGGGACTGACCCTCAATTTCAAAGTGGATCCGAATCTCCCCTGCCACCTCATTGGAGATGAGATCAGGATAAAACAGATCATAACCAATATCCTCACCAATGCGGTGAAATACACAGAGTGTGGACACGTAGACTTTGAGATCAGACTTAAGGAAAAGCAGGAGGAGACTGTGAGCTATGAGGTGTCTGTTATCGACACCGGAATAGGCATAAGAGAAGAGGATATGAAGCGCCTCTTTGAGCCCTTTGACAGACTGGATCTGAAAAAGACAAGGAGCATAGAGGGCACAGGCCTTGGGCTTGCAATAACCAGACAGCTCCTTTCAATAATGGACAGCGAGCTTAAGGTGGAGAGCCGCTATGAGGAGGGATCGAGGTTTTCTTTTGTTCTGACACAGAAGGTTTCGGACTGGATCCCGGTGGGAGAGTTTACACCTGACCCTCATGCCTATGACACTGCATATAACCGGAGCAGGCACTCGCTGTTTACGGCGCCCGGACTGAGTCTTTTGGTTGTTGACGACACACCGATGAACCTCCAGGTCATCGCCGGGCTCCTGAAGAGGACAAGGATACACATAGATGTTGCGACCAGCGGAGCCGACTGCATAGAGAAGTTTGGACAAAAGCATTACGACCTCGTCTTTCTGGATTACAGAATGCCACAGATGAACGGAATAGAAACTCTGGAACTGCTCAGGAAAAAATATCCTGAGAAGTATGAAAAGACTCCGATCATATCACTTACTGCCAGTGCGGTGTCGGGCGACAAAGAGAAAATGATGAGGGCGGGCTTTACCGATTATCTCTCAAAGCCTGTAAACATCGATGAGATGGAGCGTATGATGATCAAATATCTTCCTCAGGACTCTGTGATACTCACAGACGGAAGCGGGGAGGATGCCGGGGATGACGAGCTTTGCAAGCTCCCGGATGTCATTTTTGAACATGATGAGATCGACCCGCGAAGGGGAATCGAATACTGCGGCGATGCCGATGACTACATATTTGCCATTGAGACCTACGCAATGTCGATAGATGTCAAGGCTGCGCAGATCGAGAATAATTTCAAGGACTCGGATCTTGATAACCTGGCAATAAATGTCCATTCATTAAAGAGCACCTCAGCAGCCATAGGTGCCTGTGACCTCTCAGAGAAGGCAAAGGCTCTTGAAATTGCTGCCAAGGCCGGAGATATGCAGGTGCTTGTGAGGGACATTCCATCTCTTCTTGCCGACTACCGTGCACTTAAGGCAATCCTTGAAGAGATACTTGATAACTGTGACAGTCAGGACGAGTCATCGAGAGTTTCACTTCAGGTTGTCGAGGAAGAACGCAAACAGATGCTCACAAGGGCACTGGAGGAAGCAGAGCGCGCCAATCTGGCAAAGACAGCTTTTTTGTCCAATATGAGCCATGAGATCCGCACTCCTCTCAACGATATTGTGGGGCTTTACAATCTGGCACTGAGAAAACCCGACCTCGATGAAGACACCAGGGAGATCGTAACGAATATCGGCACCTGCGCCAGACATCTCATATCCCTTATAAATGACATTCTGGAAATGAGCCTTATAGAATCCGGGAACATGAAGCTCAAGGAGGAGGAATTCTCCTTCGGAAATATGCTTGAGCAGATCAACACCATGACCGAATCCAAGTGTGACGACAAGGGACTTGTCTTTGACTGCAGTGTGATCGGGCATATTGATGACAACTATATAGGTGATGACCTTAAACTCAAGCAGGCGCTCTTCAACATCATGGAGAATGCGGTTATGTATACTCCTGCGGGAGGAAAGATCTCTTTTGCCGTAAAAGAAGGATCGCGAACAGACGACAGAGTGACTATATGCTTTGAGATCTCCGACAGCGACAATGGCATAGCTCCCGAGAACCTTCCTCATCTGTTCGAGCCCTTTGTCAGGGAGGATGAAAGCGTGGGACGCCCCGGAAGCACCGGTCTTGGCCTTGCCATCACCAAGAATATCGTTGACATGATGGGCGGCAGGATCGAGGTGGATTCAAAAGAGAAAGAGGGATCAACCTTCACTGTCTGCATACCTTTAAGAACCTGCAGCGGAAAAGAAACGGGGAGATACTCTTTTGACCCCGCGAGTCTCAGGGCGCTCATCGTGGACGATGACGTCACTGCATGCGAGCACACCGGGATGATACTCAGGAGAATAGGAATAGATTCCGAATATGTATTAAATGGTCAGGATGCTCTTTCCATGATAGGTACTGTTTCAGGGCATGAATCGCCGTTCAACCTTCTGTTTGTCGACTGGAAGATGCCTGAAATGGACGGCATCGAGCTGACGAGGCGCATAAGGGAAAAGTTTGGCAGACAGGATATTGCAATAGTCCTCACCACTTACAACTGGTATGAGATAATGGAAGAGGCTTTTTCGGCAGGAGTTGACGGATTCCTCGCAAAGCCGATGTTCGCGGGAAATATTAAGGAAGAGCTAGGGAAAATTCTGGCTGACAGAGAGCTTGGTTCGCGTAAATACCGCAAAGCCGCTCCTTTAAGCGGACGCAGGATCCTTCTTGCTGAGGACATGGCTTTTAATGTCAGCATCATGGAGAAGCTGCTTGGAATGAACGATATAGAAACAGACTGTGCCTTGGACGGAGAGGAAGCCGTGGAGCTGTTCAGAAAGAGCAGGGAGGGAACTTATGACGCAATACTAATGGACATAAGAATGCCAAAGATGAACGGACTTGAGGCGACGAGGATGATCCGCAGTATGGACCGCAAAGACGCTGCGTCAATACCGATCATCGCGCTGACGGCAAATGCCCTGGACGAAGATATCAGGATGTCTTTTGCTGCTGGCATGAATGCGCACCTCACCAAACCTATAGAACCTGATGAGCTTTTCTCAGTGCTGAAGAGTCTTATGTAAAAAATATAATGGAGGGAAAATATGAGTCACATTTTGCTTATTGATGATGATGAAGATATGCTTGCAATGACAGGGAGATGGCTTGAAAAAGCCGGATACACGGTTACCAAAGCGCAGTCGGGGAAAGAGGCGCTTGAGATGCTTGCGGTGGAAAAGCCCGACCTGATTCTTTTGGACTATGCAATGCCCGGGATGAATGGTCCGCAGGTGCTAAGACAGATCAGATCACGATCGGACTGCAGCAATGTGAAGGTCCTCTACAGAACGGGACTGGATGATACAGACGCAGCAAATCTGGACGGCGAATACAAGGCAGATGGGATTGTTGCCAAGGCTGAGGGCAAGCCCGGTCTCATGAGAGCAGTATCGTCAGTTCTGGGGTAAGAAAGGAGACTGTCTATGTTCTGGGTTGTAATTGTGGATGATGATGTACAGAGCTGCTCCGTTGAAGCGGCGATCCTTAAAAAAGAAGATATGAAGGTGACAACTCTTGCCTCAGGAGAGGAACTTCTTAACTATGTGGAGGGAATGGTTCCCCTTCCGGATCTGATCCTCCTTGACGTCATCATGCCCGGGATGAGCGGATTCGAAACACTCAAAAAGCTCCGCGAAATGCCGGGGCAGGAGGGAGAGCTGCCTGTCATTTTCCTTACCGGAGATGAGGAGTTTGAAACAGAGAAAAAAGGCCTCGATCTCGGAGCAGTGGACTTTATAAGAAAGCCTGTGGTACCCGAGATACTTGCGCTCAGGGTAAAGCGCACGATCGAATTCGAGCGCATGCACAGGGATCTGGCGAGAGAAGTGGCAAAAAAGACAAGGGAAAACAGCCGCCTTACGCTTCATGTCGTACAGACGCTAGCTGAGGCAATAGATGCCAAGGACACCTACACAAAAGGCCACTCAGGCCGTGTTGCGGCTTATTCAAGAGAAATTGCCAGAAGACTTGGATATGATGAGGCAAGACTTGATGAGATATACATGATGGGGCTTTTGCATGATGTTGGCAAGATCGGAGTCCCGGATGGGATCATCAATAAAAACTCCCGCCTTACCGACGAGGAGTTTGCCGAGATCAAAAAGCACCCGGTTGTGGGTAACAAGATCCTCAAAAATATAAAAGAGATGCCGCAGCTTGCGTTTGGAGCAAGGTGGCATCATGAGAGGGTAGACGGGCGCGGATATCCCGATGGCCTTGTTGGAAATGAGATACCTGAGGAGGCCAGGATCATAGCAGTGGCAGACGCATACGACGCCATGACCAGCAACAGGAGCTACCGTGACGTCATGCCGCAGGAGAAGGTAAGGAGTGAAATTGAGAGGGGAAAAGGTGCCCAGTTTGATGAGCGCTTTGCAGACATAATGCTCTCCATGATAGATGAGGATACCGAATATACCATGAGGGAGGGCACAGAAAAGGAAACAGACTTAAGAGAGCGATCCTCTGAGGAAGCCATTCAGCACCTGGATGAGCAGCCGCATCTTCCCGATAGTCTGCTTGAACTTGTGCAGCTCAACACCGATCTGGGTCTTTATCTGTGCGGAGATATTGAGGATTATCTGGATGCTTTGTCAATCTTTGCGGATTCTGTTTCCCAAAAGGCTGAAAAGATTGAGAAAGCTCTTGAAAGTGAAGACATCGAAACATATACTACAATAGTTCATTCATTAAAGAGCTCTGCCCGTACTGTCGGCGCAACAGAGCTGTCAGAACTTGCCAGAAAGCTTGAGCTTGCCGGCAAGAATAAAGATATTGCATGTATTAGTCAGGAGACTCAAAAGCTCCTTTCGATGTACAGAGAACTTGGAGATGCCTTGCAGAAATGACGTTTGACAAGCAGTTTTACAGAAACCTCATCAGAATCTCACTTCCGATCGCTCTTCAGAGCCTGATGCTTGCCCTTGTTGCGGCATGTGATGCTCTCATGCTCGGAAGGGTTGCCCAGGAGCAGATGACTGCTGTTTCCCTGGCGACGCAGATACAGTTTGTCCAGAATATGTTCCTTTCAGCCGCAACGGCAGCAGGAGCGATACTGGGAGCCCAGTACTGGGGAAAGGGCGACAGGAGAACACTGGAGGATATATTTGACCTCATGCTGATGTTCTGCGGAGGAGTGTCGATACTCTTTTTCCTTGCCTGCGAGCTGTGCCCGGGTGTGCTGATGAGTATCTTTGCAGAAGATGCGGGGCTAATCTCTGTCGGAAACTCGTACCTCAGGATTGCAGGCTGGTCATATCTGATAACCGGTGTGTCACAGTGCTATCTTGCCATCATGAAGGTGACTGAGAGAGTAAAGGCCGGGGCCGCCATAAGCTCGGCAGCGGTGGTACTTAACGTGATACTAAATGCCGTGCTCATATTCGGACTTTTCGGACTTCCTGCCATGGAGGCGAGGGGGGCCGCTCTTGCTACGACCATAGCCCGTATAGCAGAGCTTATGATATGCCTTGTCATATCCTCGGGGCAGGGCTATATAAGACCTGCAGTCTCAAGGTTTTTTGGCATTTCAAGAGATCTTGTAAAAGACTTTTTCAGACAGTGCCTTCCCCTTATGGGTGGGGGACTGTGCTGGGGGATAGGCTTTACCTCATACACAGCGATCATGGGACATATGGGAGTGGATGCTGCGGCTGCCAATTCCGTTGCGGCAGTCGTGAGGGACCTGGTGTGCTGCATGTGTAACGGCATAGGAAGCGCCGCCGGTATAATAGTAGGCAACGAGCTTGGAGCCGGAAGGCTTGAGCAGGGCAAAAAATATGGCATAAGGCTTAAGAACATCTCCTATGTAATCGGATTTATTTCTACCGCAATTGTCCTTGCGGTTACCCCATTTGTTGTAAACGGAGTTATCCTGACTGACAGGGCGAGAGACTACCTCACCTGGATGATGGTGATCATGTCCTTCTATATGATAGGAAGGTGTGTAAACACTGTGACTATAAATGGTGTGCTTGATGGTGGCGGGGATACACTCTTTGACCTTTACAGCCTGATCGTGTGCATGTGGATGGTTGCGATCCCACTTGCGCTTTGCGGAGCATTTGTATTTCACTGGTCACCCCTTGCGGTATATGCGTGCACCTGCCTCGATGAAGTAGGCAAGATTCCATGGGTCATGTACAGGGTGCGGAAATACAAGTGGGTAAGGGATCTTACAAGGTGAATCTTACTGAGATTACCGGGGAAAAAGATGGTTTGAAAAATTTTAAATTTTTTTTTGAAAAAGTACTTGCATTATTTCCGGAAATGTAATATTATAATCAAGTCGCTGCGATACATGCGACTGACAAATGCCTCGTTGGTCAAGCGGTTAAGACGCTGCCCTCTCACGGCAGAATCAGCGGTTCGATTCCGCTACGAGGTACTGACTGTTTATAACAGCCCAACCCGAAGCCCAGAATGTGAATACATTTTGGGTGTTTTGTTTTATTACGTACAGTAGTATTTGACAAAACCGCGCAGCAATGCTAGTATGCTATTGGACATTATGAATTATGCTAGATGTAAGGTGGACTTTCGCGAGTCCACCTTTTCAATGTAAAGAAATATAAAGGAGATCCTTAATGGCAAAAAAGAGCGACATTGAGAAGAAGACTGAAGCGCTGCTTGAACCGATCGCTGAGAAGTTCGGCGTTCGCATCTACGATGTTGAATATGTCAAGGAGGCCGGTGAGTGGTACCTACGAGCCTACATTGACAAAGATGGCGGAGTCAATATCAACGACTGCGTCGACGTTAATCACGCTCTGTCTGATGCGCTTGATGAGGATGATTTCATCGAGGAGGCGTACACGCTTGAGGTATCAAGCCCGGGACTTGGAAGGCAGCTCAAGAAGGACAGACACTTTGCAAACAGCATTGGTCAGGATGTGGAGCTTAAGCTCTTTAAGCCCAGGGATGGAGTCAAGGAGTTTGCCGGTAAACTTAAAGGTTTTGATGACCAGACGGTTACCGTAACTATAAATGACAATGACGAGACTTTTGTAAGAAAAGAGATATCAGTTATTAAGCTTGCTCTGGATTTTTGATCCGGACGGAAATGGAGACTAGGATGAACAAAGAATTAATGGAGGCCCTTGACCTGCTTGAAAAGGAGAAGAACATCAGTAAGGATTCACTTTTTGATGCTATCGAGAATTCTCTTATCACAGCCTGCAAGAACAACTTTGGAAAGGCTGAGAATATCAGGGTAGAGGTTGACAGGGACAACTGTGATTTCAAGTGCTTTGCAGACAAGGAAGTTGTTGAGACTCAAGATGATGTTATGGATCCCGCAATTGAGATCAGCCTTGACGATGCCAAAAAGGTTAGCAAGAAGGCACAGATTGGCGATATCGTAAGCGTTCCGCTCAACTCCAAGGAGTTTGGAAGGATCGCGACGCAGAATGCCAAGAACGTTATCCTCCAGAAGATCCGTGAGGAAGAGCGTGGGGCAATTTATAATGAATATTTCGAGAAAGAGCATGACATCGTAACAGGTGTTGTTCAGAGATTTATTGGCAAGAACATCAGCATCAATCTTGGAAGGGCAGATGCCATACTCAACGAGAACGAGCAGGTCAAGGGTGAAGTTTACAGACCGACCCAGAGACTTCGCGTATATGTGCTTGAGGTCAAGAATGGATCCAAGGGACCAAGAATCCTTGTATCCCGCACACATCCTGATCTTGTAAAGAGACTGTTCGAGCAGGAAGTTGCAGAGATCCAGGACGGAACTGTAGAGATCAAGTCAATCGCCAGAGAGGCCGGAAGCCGTACCAAGATCGCTGTTTATTCCAAGGATCCCAACGTTGATGCTGTGGGCGCATGTGTAGGTGTGAACGGAAGCAGGGTCAACCTCATCGTAGATGAACTTGGCGGAGAGAAGATAGATGTTATCAACTGGGACGAGAACCCCGGTAATCTTATTCAGAATGCTCTGTCACCGGCCAAGATCGTTGCGGTATTTGCAGATCCCGATGAGAAGAGTGCCAAGGTTGTAGTTCCTGATTATCAGCTCTCACTTGCCATCGGCAAAGAGGGACAGAACGCAAGACTTGCTGCTAAGCTCACAGGCTTCAAGATCGACATCAAGGACGAGACACATGCCAAGGATACTCCCGGATTCCGTATGGAAGATTACCTGGATGACGAGGACTACGATGATGAATACGGCGAAGGCGAGTACTCTGATGAGGAGTATGATCAGGAAGGCTATGAAGAGTCTGAATCTGCTACCGAGTATGAAACTGCAGAGGATGAGGGCTCCGAGGAGTAATCAGTACAGACTTTAAGCGGAGATATTATGCAAAAGAAGATACCCACAAGGAAATGCGTAGGCTGTGGTGAGATGAAGGAAAAGAAAGACATGATCCGGGTGATCAAGTCGCCTGAAGGAGAGATACTCCTTGATACGACGATGAAGTCCAACGGCAGGGGCGCTTATATATGCAGAAGCGCTGAATGCTTTAAGAAGGCAGTTAAGAACAGAGGACTTGAGAGATCACTTAAATCCCAGATCCCGCAGGATGTGCTTGAGCGTTTGGAAAAGGAGCTTGGCTGATATATTGGATTCAAATAAGGTTTATTCCCTGCTCGGCCTTTGTATGAGAGCCGGCAAGGTTAAGAGCGGAGAGCTTGCAGCGATGGAGGCTATCCGCAAAAAAACTGCAAAACTGGTGATCGTGAGCTGTGACGCTTCCGATAATACCACCAAGCAGTTTAGTGATAAATGTAAGTATTATGATGTTCCGATAGTTTTCTTTGGCGACAAGGAGAGCCTGGGACATGCAATAGGTAAGGATGTTCGAACGAGTCTGGCAATTACTGATAAAGGTTTGTCTGAAGGGCTTTTGAAGAACTTAAGAATTTTAGACGGAGGAAATGTGAATGGCGAAAATTAAAATATCCGAACTTGCAGTGGAGCTTGGATGCGAGGCAAAAGAGCTGCTGACTTTTTTGCAGGAGAAGGGGATAGAAGCAAAACGTTCTAATAGTTCTATCGAAGCTACAGACGCTGAAATTGCCAGAGGTCATTTTGGTAAGGCTAAGGCAGCGGATTCCGCAAAGGTGCCGGAAGCTGAACCCAAAAAGGAGGAAGCAGCTGCAAAACCTGTTAAGACAGAGCAGCCTGTACCTGATAGGGAGCAGCCCAGAAAAGAAGCACCCAGGGGTGACAGACCTTCTGACGGCAAGCTTATGCCCAAGAAAAAGAAGAAGATCATTGTTGTGACCAACAATAATAATTCCCAGAGCCAGAGAAACAACCAGAATAATGGCGGTGACAGGAACTTTGGCGGTCAGAGAAGGGACAACAGAGGCGGCAATCAGAATCAGGGACAGCGCAAGCAGTTTGCCCAGTCGCAGAATGTATATCATCCTATAAAGCCTCTTACAGCACCTTCACAGCTTGACAGCTACAGTACAACAGTAAACAAGTACACAGCTCCTCCTAAGCCCAAGAAGGAAACACCTGCACCTGCTCCCGTTAAAGAGCAGACAGCTCCTGTTGCTGCAGCGCAGGCAGCACCTGAACAGGCACCTGCCGAGAACAGACAGCCTTCAAGACCCGCACAGCAAAGTCAGGGTGAGTTCAGAAGAGAAGGCAGGGACAACAGAGACAATAACAACAGAGACAACAGAGAAGGCAGACCTTCAAGGGACAACAGAGAAGGCAGAGATAACAGAGAGGGCAGAGATAACAGAGGCGGAGCAAGGCCTGACAGGAACTCCTTCCAGGGACAGAGAAATGACCGCGGTGACAGAAACAACCAGTCAGGAAACAGGTTCCAGGGCGGCAAGGACAATAAATTCCAGGGCAAGTTCGAAGGAAAAGGCGGCCGCGGCGGTTTTGAAGCTCCTGCTGAGAAGGCTCAGTCCGGACATGACGAGAGAAGAAGGAACGCTCAGGACAAGGACAAGAGAAACAAGAAGGATCTTGCTTACGAGCAGGAAGAGATGATGCCAAGAAGCAAGCGCGTCGGCAGATTCATCAAGCCCGATGTCAAGAAGGTAGAGGAGCCTGAGGAACAGATCAAGGTTATCTCAATCCCTGAGAAGGTTTCCATCAAAGAGCTTGCTGAGAAAATGAAGATGCAGCCTTCAGTGATCATCAAGAAGCTCTTCATGGCAGGACAGATTTCTACAGTAAATACAGAGCTTACCTACGAGGAAGCTGAGAATATAGCTATTGAGTATGACATCATCTGCGAGAAGGAGGTTCCCGTTGATATCATTGAGGAGCTTCTTAAAGAGGATGATGACGCAGAAGAGACACTTAAGAAGAGACCTCCCGTTGTCTGCGTAATGGGACATGTTGACCATGGTAAGACATCACTTCTTGATGCTATCCGTAAGACCTCGGTTACAGACAGAGAGGCAGGCGGTATCACACAGAGAATCGGTGCTTACACTGTTTCTATCAACGATCAGAAGATCACATTCCTCGATACGCCCGGACACGAGGCATTCACAGCAATGCGTATGCGCGGTGCCAATTCGACCGATATCGCAGTCCTTGTGGTTGCAGCGGACGACGGTGTAATGCCTCAGACAGTAGAGGCTATCAACCATGCCAAGGCAGCAGAGGTTGAGATCATTGTTGCAGTAAACAAGATTGATAAGCCAAATGCAAATATAGACAGAGTTAAGCAGGAGATGACAGAGTATGGCCTCATATCCACAGACTGGGGCGGAACAACCGAGTTTGTACCGGTTTCTGCCAAGACAGGAGAGGGCATTGATTCACTGCTTGAGACTATAATTCTTACCGCGGATATCCTTGAACTCAAGGCCAACCCTGACAGAATGGCAAGGGGACTTGTACTTGAGGCGAGACTTGACAAGGGACGCGGACCTGTGGCCAACGTACTTGTTCAGAAGGGTACCCTTCATGTGGGTGATTTTATCTCCGCAGGCGCAAGCTCAGGTAAAGTAAGAGCCATGATGGATGACAAGGGCAACAAGCTTAAGGAAGCACTTCCTTCGCAGCCTGTTGAGATCCTTGGACTTTCAGATGTTCCCAATGCCGGAGAGGTATTCCTCGGACACGAAACCGACAAGCAGGCCAAGCAGTATGCAGGCACATACCTCCAGCAGCACAAGAAGGATCTTATCGAGGAGACCAAGGCCAAGATGTCACTGGACGAACTCTACTCCAAGATCGAGGAGGGCAGACTTCAGGAACTCAACATCATCATCAAGGCAGATGTACAGGGCAGCGTAGAAGCGCTTAAACAGAGCCTTCTTAAGCTCTCCAACGAAGAGGTAGTTGTCAAGGTTATCCATGGCGGCGTAGGTGCCATCAATGAGTCTGATGTAACACTTGCTGCAGCATCAAATGCTATCATCATCGGATTTGATGTTCGTCCTGACGCAACAGCAAAGAGCATGGCTGACCACGAGGGTGTAGAGATCAAGCTCTACAAGGTTATCTATCAGGCAATCGAGGAGATCGAGTACGCTATGAAGGGCATGCTCGCTCCGGTTTATGAAGAGAAAGTTACAGGACATGCCGAAGTACGCCAGATCTTCAAGGCGTCCAAGGTTGGTAATATCGCCGGTGCATTTGTCAAGGACGGTGTTATCAAGAAAGACTGCAAGGTTCGTATTTTCAGAGCCGAGGAGCAGATCTTCGAGGGAGACCTTGCATCTCTTAAGAGATTCAAGGACGATGTAAAAGAGGTCAAGGAAGGCTTCGAGTGTGGTCTTGTATTTGACGGCTTTGACCAGATCAATGAGGGTGATATGGTAGAGGCTTATGAGATGGTAGAGGTACCAAGACAGTGAGAAAAAACAGCAATAAAAACAGAAGAATAAACGGCGAGGTGCAGAAGGTCATATCTGAGGCAATCCGCTACAGCAAGGATCCCAGGATCAGCCCCTTCACATCTGTTATGGAAGTGGAGGTAGCACCAGACCTTAAGACCTGTAAGGTCTGGGTCACCGTCATGGGCGATGAGGAAGAGAGGCTTAGAACCCAGGAGGGACTTAAGTCGGCTGCGGGTTATATTCGCAGCACTCTTGCCAAAGAGCTCAATATGAGATATACTCCGGAGCTGAGATTCATCATGGACGATTCTATTGAATATGCGATCAATATGTCCAAAAAGATTGATGAAGTCACTGCGAAGGACAATGAAGCCAGGCTTGCGAGGGGGGAGAGCCTTGAAGAGGATGAGTCTGAAGGCGATGTGCCTGATGACACACAGGAGGATGAATGAAGTTAGACCAGTTAGTAAAAGGAGCAGAGACAATCGGTATTTCAGGTCATATCAGACCTGACGGAGATTGTATCGGCTCATGTATGGGAGTGTATCTTTATCTCAAAAAGAACTATCCCAAAATCAGGGTGGATGTATTTCTTGAGAAGATACCGCCTGAGTATGAATTTATAAAAGATATAGGTGATGTGAGATCGGACTTTAGGACAGATGTAAAGAGCTATGATCTTTTCATCGTTCTTGACAGTTCCAAGGACAGGATTGGGGATGCTGAGCCGTTTTTTGACTCGGCGAAGAAGACTGCGAATATAGACCATCACATAAGCAACAAAGGAACGGGCAATGAGCTCTATATCGTTCCTACTGCAAGCTCTGCGTGTGAGCTTGTTTACAATGTTCTCAAAAGAGAAAAGATGGATATTGATATCGCCAAGGCTCTGTACACCGGAATGGTTACAGACACAGGCGTATTCAAATACAACAACACTTCTCCCGAGACCATGAGGATTGCTGCAGATCTGATATCCTTTGGCTTCGATTTCGGAAGCCTGATAGATCACGTCTTTTATGAAAAGACATATCTGCAGAACCAGATTCTTGGAAGAGCGCTTCTTGAGAGCATACTTCTGATGGACGGAAGGTGCATAGTTTCGGTTATTTCAAGGCAGACCATGGATTTCTACGGAGCAGACAGTAATGACCTTGACGGAATAGTCAATCAGCTTCTTCTGACTCTTGGCGTCGACTGCGCGATATTTATGCACGAGCTTGCGCCGCTGGAATACAAGGTCAGTCTTCGCAGCAACGGCGCGGTCAATGTATCCCAGGTAGCCGAGATGTTTGGCGGTGGCGGACACGTCAGGGCTGCAGGATGTACAGTCAGCGGAACTTACCACGATGTCATCAACAATATAACCAAATATATACACAAACAACTGTATAATGAATGATATAATAGAAAACAGATAAATGTCATGTTCACGACAATCGTAAGACGACGTTTATCTGTTTTTTGATATCAGGGTCAAAAGTCTTTTTCACACGTCAAGCGTGCTTGAGAAAAGGGAACGTTTCTAATGGCTAATGTTTATAATGGATTAATAAATATATATAAAGAGCCGGGCTTTACTTCCAACGATGTGGTAGCGAAGCTGCGGGGAATCCTTCATCAAAAGAAGATAGGACATACAGGTACGCTCGATCCGGATGCGGTCGGTGTCCTTGTGGTATGTCTTGGTACCGGAACCAAACTTGTCGAGATGCTCACGGACCACGACAAGGAGTATATTGCTGTCTGCAGGCTTGGAGTTACGACAGATACGCAGGATATGTCGGGACAGGTACTTGCAGAGAGAGAAGTAAATGTCACAAGGCAGGCTCTTACAGAAGCCGTTAAGGCTTTTGTCGGTGACTACGACCAGATCCCTCCGATGTACTCGGCGATAAAGCAGGGAGGCAGGAAGCTGTATGAGCTCGCCAGAGAGGGAATTGAGGTAGAGCGCAAGGCCAGAAGGATACATATAGACAGGATAACAATACTTGATGATTCTCTCCTTGAAACAGAGCATCTTTTTACCATGGAAGTAAAGTGTTCCAAGGGAACCTATATAAGAACCCTGTGCAATGACATAGGGGAAAGACTTGGCTGCGGCGCAGTGATGCAACATCTGACAAGAACCTGCGTCGGAGCTTTTCACCTAGAGGATGCGCATACGCTCTCAGAGATAGAGAAAATGAGGGATGAAGGGACGCTGCCTTCGATCATACAGTCGCCTGAGTATATTTTCAGGGATCTGGACGCAATACATGTCAGCGATGCGCACAGAGCACTTCTTGAGAATGGAAACAGCTTCAGGACAGACAACCTAATAACCGAGGATCCGGAGGATGTCAATGACAAGGAGTATGCCAAAGAGATGTTCCGTGACGGAAACCGTTTCAGGGTTTATTCACAGGACGACACTTTCTTCGGGATTTACAGATATGACGGGCGGATAAGGCAGTTTCGTGTCGAGAAGTTTTTTTATGAAAATAATGATTAAACACAGGAAGTTTTTTAATGCAGATAATCACAGATACAACAAAGTTTCATATTGAGGGAAAAAACGCAGTTGCCATAGGCAAATTTGACGGGATACATCTGGGGCACAGGAAGCTGCTTTCCTACATCCTCGGGCAGAAGGCCGACAACATGAAGAGCGTGGTCTTTACCTTTGACCCTTCACCTGAGGAGTTTTTCACAGGCCATACCGTAAGGCAGCTGTTTACGAAGGACGAGAAGAGGAGAGCCTTCAAAGAGCTCGGCATAGATATACTTATTGAATTTCCGCTGACAGAGGAGACGGCAGCAACCGCTCCGGAAGATTTTGTTAAGAGGATACTTGTTCAGCAGATAGGGGCAGATTATATCGCGGCAGGGACAGACGTAACCTTCGGCTATAAGGGAAGAGGCGACAGGCATCTTCTGAAGAGCCTTTCAAAAAAGATGGGGTACGAGCTTGAACTGATAGACAAGGTGAGGATTGATGGCAGTGAAGTCAGTTCCACAAGGATCCGCAACGAAGTATCAGACGGGAATATGGCGATGGCAGCAAGACTTCTGGGGGAAAACTACAGTGTAAGCGGACCGGTTGAGCACGGAAGGCATATCGGGACTACCATCGGGATCCCTACGGTCAATGTTATGCCTCCCGATGATAAACTCCTTCCTCCCTATGGCGTCTATGCCAGCCGGGTGCATGTAGACGGAGCTGCGTTCGACGGGATGACCAACGTTGGGAGAAAACCTACTATTTCAGAAAAAGAGAGGGTAGGAGTCGAGACCTATATATATGATTTTGACAGTGACATCTATGGGAAGTTCATTAAGGTGGAACTGCTGAAATTTGTAAGACCGGAGATGAAGTTTGACGGGATTGAGAGTCTTAAAAAGCAGATTGCAAGCGACCTTTTAAATGCCAGGGGCAGATGAAAACGGCATAGGCTTATCTTTCTGAGAAATTATGTTCCTTTACTGATATGTTGTTCGTATAAACTTAATGGGTAAGTACCGGATAGGAGGCAAATTATGGATTATCTGAAGTTCGAAGAAAAAAACATGACCAGGATCAATGAACAGACACGCGAACTGACTGACTTTGAGAAAAACGAAAACCCCTACTACTCATTCAAGCCTCAAAAGTATGAGGACAATCAGAAGGATACAGCTGCCGAGAGCGTAAAGAGGGCAGAATATGAAAATAAACTCATCGGATATGCTCTGAAGAATTCCGCTGAGTTCAAGCTTGATGTCTCAAAGAAGGCAAAGCTTGAGTCCATGAGAGGAAGAAACCTCGCGCAGATGCTTCTAAACAACAACAGGTACCGCAAGGATTCTGACCTTATGTTCAAGGTAAAGGAAGCTGTTGGGAAGGTTGAACTTGAAATACAGAAGCCTTACGCCGAGGATGTCAAAAAGAATTCGCCAAAGTACTTGGCAAGAAACAGGGCGCTGACCCTGGAAAATACTGTTATCCTCTACCAGGACGCAATAGCTGCCTGTAAAAACTATCTTAAGGGAAAGAACCCGGGATCATCCAAGGGGGTAGAGCGCTACAATCTGGTTCGCGATAAGATGTCACAGCTCCTCGATGAGCTCAACAGCATAAATTTCGCAAAGCAGATGGCTTTCAGGGGATTTATAGGAAAAGATCCAAAGACAATAAGGGATCTCATTGTAGAAGCAACTGTTTACTGCGAGAATCACGGGGATGTGACAAAGGAACAGGTGCAGGACTATGAAACCAGAGAAGATAGATTAAAGGTATATTCAGATCATTTCAGTGGTCTGCAGAACAGCGATATAAGGGATATGAATAAGGATGTCAAAATGTTTTACGACGCTATTCATATGACCTTTGTTCCTGATGCTCTGATAAATCAATACGGAAGCAACAATAAGGAAAAGAAAGCCGTAAAGCAGTTGCTTATCGGTCTTAGGGATACTCTTGCAAGATTCAGGGACAATACCTTTGCCAGCGCTTCCTTTGTTGTGGGAGACTATGTTGTCAATCTTTTCCAGAAAGAAGACAACACGCTTGACTTTGGCTTCACTTACAGGGAGACCTATGCCGGAGAGGCAAAGGTGAAGTTCAAGACTGAAAACCTGAATATAACTGCCCACCAGCTTGCACACCAGATGGGCGTCAACATGATAGAGAATGAGAAGGTCTTTGGCGAAGACAACACGAAAAAGATCCTTCGCGGAATGAAGAATGATCCGAACATGAAGTTCCTTGACAGGAACCGCTCTTCCGAGCTTGCCAAAGTACTTCTGAGAACGAGACTTGGCGTAGCCAATACTGATATGACCAATATCAGTGATGAGTTCCTTATCAAGCTCGCCAGTGATATTGAGAGCAAAGCTGTCTCAACAGAAGATGCTGTAAAGAAGATCAAAAACTATGAGTACATTGACAGGAAGGGTGAGCGCACGGAGCGCAAAAAGGAGATCACAGAAAAAGAGAGCAGGATCCGCGAGCTTAACATTGAGGCTCATTATGAGAATTTTGGAAGCATCGAGGAGATGGATAAGCACTATAGAGAATTAGAGAAGCAGGAGAGAAAGAAAAAGAGAGAGGAAGAGAAGCTAAAAGAGAAACTCGAGAAGGAAAGACAGAAACAGGCTCAGGAGGAGCAGAAAAAGGCTCAGCAGCCGAAAGTAGAGCAGGTTCAGCCACAGAATCAGGTTCAGGACGAGCAGCACAATGAGCAGCAGAACCAGCAGAACCTGGAACAACAGAACCAGGTTGAACAGCCGCAGAATCAGCAGATTCAGCTACAAAATCAGCAGGTTCAGCTGCAGAATCAGGACAAGCAGGAACAGCCGAAGGAAGAACAGGCTCAGCTGAACCAGAATCAGCAGCCTCAGGAACAGCAGAACCAGAATCAGCAGCCTCAGGAACAGCAGAATCTGAATCAGCAGCCTCAGGAACAGCAGAATCTGAATCAGCAGCCTCAGGAACAGCAGAACCTGAATCAGCAGCCTCAGGAACAGCAGAATCTGAATCAGCAGAATCTGAATCAGCAGCCTCAGGAACAGCAGAACCTGAATCAGCAGCCTCAGGAACAGCAGAACCTGAATCTGCAGAATCAGGCTCAGCAGCCACAGGTTCAGCAGGCTCAGCCGCAGGAGCAGATTCAGATTGAATACCCTGCAGGGGTCATCGAATATGAGCTCAGCCTCAACAAGTCCTATGATGATATCTACGACGAGAACTTCAAGAAGGAGCAGGAAATCACTAAGGCGTACAAGGATGCTGTTCAGAAGCTTGAAGATGATAAAAAGGCCCTTGAAGAGAGGATCGCAAACTACAACAAGGAAGCAGAAAAGAGCAGGAATGAGAGAGATGCTGTAAGCAAAAAGTATCTTGAAAATAAAGCGAAGGCGCTTGAAAATCTGGAAAATTGCATCAAAACCAATGCTGCATTCAGAATAGAGGAGGATCTTGAGAATAACCTTGAAACTCTGAAAGAGCGCTATGGCAATCACAAGTCTGAGCTTGAGAAGGAGCTTGCAAAGAGAAAGAGTGATATTGAGAAGCAGGTAAGAGAAGAATACTCAGACTATGAGCAGCAAATACAAACCAGCATAAATCTGCTGCTTGACGATTATGATCAGAAGGCAGAAAAAAAGCTATCAGCACTCGAGGAAAAGTACCAGTGCAGGCAGGCTACAGAAGATCTTGTAAAGATCGAAGAAGCCTTCAGAGAAGAGAATCTTAAGTTCCTCGGCGCAATAAACAAGAACGATGCTGATACCGAGAGGGAAAGAAGCCTTATAAGAAAGGAAAGAGATCTTTTACTTAAGTGGAAGGACTACTACAAAGCCACGGCAAGTAAAAATGTGTCAGCACCAATGGGCTTTACTGCTCTTGACAGTCTTGGCAACGAGCAGAAGGAAGTGCCGCTTAATTTTGGTGAGTGGAAGATAAAACTTGATCAGGAGAGGATAGAAGAAGAGGCGAGGATTAAGGCCGAAGAAGAGAAGAGGGAATACCGCGAGAAAATCCTTAACGAATACAGGGAACTGTCTGGAGACATCAGAGAGCTCAAGGAGAATGATTTTACAAAAACTACGGATATCCGCGTCAACGGTGCTGATACCCTTGACCTTCTGCGCATTAGGCAGCTTCACGAGAAAGACGGGACACTGAAAGAGCTCATCGACAAATCAGATGTATATGATGAGGTGCTCGACAAAAAGAAACAGGATAAGTATGAGAATGATAAGAAAAACAATGAGACAAAATTAAAAGCTTCAGAAGATCAGCTGAAAAAGCTTACTGATGAAGTGGAAAATCTTGAAGCGCAGATCATCAGGATAAGGGAAGAACTTGAAAAGAACAAGGAAAAGGCTGATAAGGCCACGGAAGATGGAAACCTCAAGATGCCTGACATATCGGCACAGATGTTTGAAAAAGTTGGTTCTGCCATAGAAATGTTCGAGGAGGCGGATAAACTTGACAGGCAGGAGCTTGAAAATGAGATTGCTAAGATCGACGAAAAACAGAAGCAGCTCGAAGGCAAGGATGCAGCTAAGAATTATAAGGAGCATGCCGATAAGCGCAAAAAGGAGCTTACCGATCAGTATAATGAGCGCGCTGAACTCAGGAAGAGGGCAATGTCCGCCTGGGATGAGGAGTCCAATTTTAATGTCCGCGAGAAGCTGATCCTCACTGAGAGCCTTAAGTTTAATATTTCAGATGTAAAGGCCAGGGTGGAAAAAGGCAGCCTTACCGAGAAGCAGGGCAGGGCTGAGATTGATAAGCTCTGGAAAGAGTTTGCCATAGACCTTGAAGAAGCCAACAATTCTGTTAAGAAGAACCGCTCGGATAAAGAGACGAAAAGGCTGGAGAATCTCTCTGCCCTGCTCGGTGAAAGGCTCAAGCTTGAGGATGCGCTGAACCTTGCTGTTAAAGATAAAGCAAGCAAGACAGCTTCTATCAGTGAAGTAAAGAAATCGATCAAAGATACAAAACTGCAGATTACGAATTTAAATGACTATATTACCCAGCTTGCTACCACAAGGCAGAAAAGACAGGAAAGAATAAAGCGGGAGGAGGAAGAGAATAAAAAAGAATCCTTGTGGGGAGAAGAGGGCGACAAGCTGATGGAGATCATCACGGAGGTGATCTATGCACAGAACACCTGGGATATGGACAACGAGGCAAATCCAGGAATGCACCTTTGGAACGTACTTAAGAAATACAGCGGCAAGCTTATCGGATATGTGACCGAACCGAAAAAGACAAAGAAGATAATAGCTGATTTTGTTGAAAAGCTCCCTACTCAGGCACTTGACGTAGAAAAGGATGAACTGATCGATCAGCTAAGCAGCTGGTTTGATACCATCACCGCAATGGTAGATAAGGAGATTCTGAAAAAGCGAAAGGAAGCTACTGAGAGAAACAGGCAAAGACAGCTTAGAAAGGAAGCCAAGAAGGCTGAAATTGAAGAAAGAAAACGTCTGAGGGCTGAAGAGAATAAAAGGAGGGAAGAAGAGGAGGCCAAAGAGGACAAAAAGGCCCTTGAGGAGTACACCGAAAGAAACTTTGGATACATGGGCGAACTCGAGGAGGCTGTCGCTGTCGAAGAGTATCTGAAAGATAAGGAGAAAAAGGAAAAAGAAAAGAAGGAAAAAGAGGCAAATAAGAGCGTCTTTTCCAAGATGTGGAATTTTGCTTTCGGAGGAAATGACGAAGATGACGAGCCTTTGCTTGATCCCGCGGTCGCAGCATCACCAATTGCAAAGCTTCGCATAGAGAGGGACGAGGCAAGGAAGAAGAGACTTGAGGAGGAAGCAAAACAGGACAAAGAGTGGGAAAAAGAGATAGAGGATGCAGGATACGACGATCAGGTAAAGGAAGATGAGTGGATCTTTACCGACAATAAAGCTTTTCTTCTCAATGCCGGAATGAACAAGCTGTTTGAAGAAGCAGAAAAGGACAAGGACAACGAATATGTAAAGAAGGTGACGGACGCTCAAAAGAACTTTGAGACCACTGTCCACAGAACTCTCAGGGGAATGCAGGATCTGATGATGGAATATGTTGAGGACAACATAGGTGATCAGAGCCAGGAAATACCGATCGAGAAGGTTGAGTATTATAAGGAAAAGAACATTTCTGCAAAGGAGCGCCACGAGCGTATTGAAAAGGGATCAGAGCAGCTTTCAAACATGATCAATAATGCAATGGCCGGAGAGCAGGGTGAAGGACAGTTTTTGAGAAACGTACTCTCAAGCTATTTTGCAAAGAGCAGTGCGATAGACCTCCGCAGTATGCTTGCAAGTGCGCTTCGCAACATGAAGCCTTCAGACATTCCTGAGGATGCCACAAGAGAAGAAAAGATGAAGGCGCTCTCACCCTTTGTCGGAGGAATGTTCAAGGGCGCAGGACCGCTTCTTCAAAAACTCCTTCAGGGAATGCCGGGATCACTTATCCCCGAGGGACTCGAGGATGCATTTGATGATATTAAGCAGAATCTTGCAGATATTCCTATGCCTATTGTAGAGGCACAGCTTCTTTCCCTTATTGAGCGCTCTGATGGCCAGATAAGGAAGATAACCATCACAAAATCTCTCGGTGCCGCATCGGTGGGACAGGCATTTTTGTGCAAGGTATATACCAGGGGCAAAGAGATTCCGGAAGAGGTTGTTATAAAGCTCCTCAGACCCGATGTACGAAACCGCATGCTGCGCGAGAAAAAGATAATGGAGCAGTGTGCCAAGGATGCCGGAAAAGGAATGGCCAAGACCTATGCAGGTCAGATGGAGAGATATCTAGAGGAGCTTGACCTCACGATAGAGGCAAGAAACTGCGAGCTTGGAAAGATATATGACAGCGGAAACGTAACCGCGATGAGTGTCAGCCGTCTTGCAAATCCGACTCCCAATGCAATGATGGTAAACCGCGCTGAGGGCGATACGGTTGTAGGCGTTCTCAAAAAGTCAAAGGCTACAAGAGATGAGCTGCTAGGCGGATTTTACAAGAAAGACGGCAATGGCAGGATCATGATGAAAGGGGATAACCCTGTCCTCGAGATTGCTCCCGGAACAGATATCCAGAGCATAAAGGCCAGGCTTAGCGAGCATCTTCTGGTGCTTCGTAATCAGCAGGAGCTCCTTTGCAAAATGGCACAGAAGTGGGTAACGGAAGCCGTATTTGGCGAAGGCTACTACCACGGAGATCTCCACGCCGGAAATATCATGCTAAGTGACAGCCACCTGACTATCATTGACTTCGGCAATGCGACAAAGATCAATGAATTCCAGAGGGAAAAGATAACACTTATGCTCATGGCTGCTGCTGCAGGAAACGGCGATGGCTTCATGACGGGATTTGAAGCTCTGCTCAGCGAGGAGTCTAAGACTCTTTTGTCAGAAAAGAGAAAAGAGCTTCAGGACATATTCAATGAGGTAATGAAGCTTGGAAATTATCAGTCCAGCGCAGAGAGGATAGGCGCGGCACTTGTGCGGGCCCAGAAGATCGGATTTGAGCTTCCGCCTGCAATTTATGGTTTCCAGCAGTGCCAGCTCAGGGTCCAGAACACCATCAACTCTTTTAATAAGGAGATCATGGAGGTACAGAACTCCATAAAACTCATTGAAAGTGCTCAGAATGCCACTGTTTTCAAGATCAAACAGAGATTTGAACAGGTTGCTTCAACTGACAGCGTCGGCAGTGATAATATCAGAATGACCATGCTCACAGACGATGATGATGATCTCGCTGCACTTATCACCGATACGAGCACGGAGAGAAGAAAATGGGTAGACGATCTGTTTGCCGGAGGCTTTGGCAGCTTTAATGATTTTATAAAGCTTGAAGACGAGATACTCTTAAATACAGTCCTGGGCGATGCCGGCTCAATAGATATGAATTACGAGCAGGCTGCAAAAAGAGTCATAAGGAAAAAGGAGTGGTATGCACCTTTTGAAAAATTCGGAATTAAAATGCCGGAAAAAAAGGATGCTGCAAAGACTAATGAGGACAATACCAAAATACTTGAAGCACTGACTGTTGAGCAGAAAAAGGAGATATTAAAGGATCTGAGGGATTATATGAAGCCTTTTGACGTAGTTGGTGCCATAAAAGAGCTTCGCAAGGCTCAGGATGAGGGCAAAGATAAAGCTGAGATAGAAAGGCTCACAAAGGCTGCTGTAGAGTGTATAAAGAGGGCAAAAAAGAACTACCACGACATAGCCTATGAAGTAATTGATTCTGCACTTACCTATGAGCTAAACGAACGGCTGGAAGATTATGAGCTCTCGGAAGAGGACCGTCAGATTCCTGAAAGGGTTAGGCAATTTGAAGAACTGAAAAAGAATCTTACGGATGAGAAAGAGGAGAAGCTCAAGAGAAAGTCAGCTTATATCGATATTACTGCTATAGAGAAGCAGACAAGGGATATGCTTCTTAATAAGAAGAATATTGATCAGGCAGAGCGTGAACTTAAGGAGATATTTAACGATCCGCAGTACGGAAGACGCGCAGAGGTTGCATTTAAGGCATATCGCAGTTATATTGTTAAGGATGACGAAAAAAAGAAAAATGCCGATGAAAAGAAGATAGTTGTCGAGGAACAAAAGAAAAATGTCGATGAACAAAAGAAAACTGCCAATGAACAAAAGAGAATCGCTTATGAAAAAGGGCAGAAGGAGAATGAAGAAAAAAGGCTGCTTGACAACCTGATGGAAGCTATCCGCATGCCGCTTCTTCTTGCAACAGGAAAAAAGGGCGATGCCAAAAAGGAGATGCGGGCAGATATGAGCGCTCCGGACAACTTTGTAAATGTCATGAGTGATGTCATCAATGAAAAGTGGAGACAGGCATTAAAGCGCGTAAATATCTTCAAGTCTGTGAAGTATGGAATCAATATTCAGGAAGATGTTGAGGATAGAATCTTTGGAACGATGGATGTCATCAAAATAGTAATGGAGAGGATTTTTGGCTGATATATGAAAGAAGCTATACTGCTTAAGGAACATCAGATTTTTTTCTCGGAGCTTGATCCCTTTAACATTATGGAGAGGGCGGGGTTTCACGACAGGATCGTCATTGGTACTGTCATTGAGGACTTCAAAAAAGGCGAGCACGATGTGCCCGCCGGTCTTCTCATTCTTAAGCTGGGAGAGGGGCAGGTGACAGTTGAGTGGATTTTTGTGCGGGCAGAACTAAGAAAGCACGGAATAGGCACAAGACTTATGAGAATTGCATTCGGCTTTGCAAAAAAACAGAAAGCGGAGAAGCTTTTTCTCTATTCTTTTGACAGTGATGCGAGAAAAGAACTGTGTCCTCTTGAAAATGATTTCCTTGAGGAATACTCTTTTTATCCGGGGAAGAAACTGTGCGGTGAATGGAAGGCGAGCCTTGAAGGCGTCATAAAGAGGACGTTCCGGGACAAGGCTGATCTTGGAAAAGACATCACCGTGCCTCTTTCAGGATTTGGGAGGGACGAGATGATCTCTCTTCGCAAAGAGGCAGAGGTCCTTCCGAATGCTTCATTTCTATTTGATCCTAAGGCTGCTTTCGGGCTATCCGATCAGGATGTGTCCAGGGTCATAAAAAAAGAGAACCGCGTAGTCGGAATCATTCTTGTCCAATGCTGTGATGGAACTCTTTATGTCACGGCAATGGCAGGAGGTGACAGCGAGATCTGCTATGGGCTTGTAAGAGGAGCAGCAAATGCAGCTTTGGCGAAATACGGATTGAAAATGAGAGTCAGGGTGATCAAGTATACAGACAGCTTTACGGATATCCTTAAGGATGCCATGAGGGATTCCATCGATAACTGTATTTATGAGGCGGATGTGAAAACGCGGGATGAAAAGCTGGAAAGCTTTTTGCCGCTCGATAATTTTTATGGTATGTCAAGCTACATTGGAACCTGAGGTTACTGTTCAGACAGAAATGCGCACTCTGCTGCGCATTTCGTGAGAAAATGATTCAGTAGTGAGCGCATTCCTTCGACGAAGTCGAACTTTAATGAATGCGCGAATACGTTACTGGAGCGAGCTGTATGCGAGTGAACAGTAA
Source organism: uncultured Butyrivibrio sp. (assembly GCA_946536145.1). Classification (GTDB taxonomy): domain Bacteria; phylum Bacillota; class Clostridia; order Lachnospirales; family Lachnospiraceae; genus Butyrivibrio. The sequence goes on along the minus strand of CAMNEA010000013.1, from coordinate 24,909 downwards.
CAACCGGAGAAAATATGCCTGAACAGTAACATAAAATTTACTTTACACTAGATATATAGTATGTTATGATGATATGGCTGTCCAGAGATTGACAGCAGCAGTAACTACCTTTACTAAGACCCAGGATACTCCAACCGGGCCCTGGTAATGGCCGATCAGTTCTGATCAGCAAATCTTACGGATCAGAACATATTTCAAAAGGAGAAGAAAGATGATCACAAAGGAAAAGAAAACAGCAGTTATCGAGAAGTTTGCAAGAAAGGCCGGCGACACAGGTTCACCTGAGGTTCAGGTAGCAATCCTTACAGAGAGGATCAAGGAGCTCAATGAGCACCTTCAGAAGAACCCTAAGGATCACCACTCAAGGAGAGGTCTTCTTAAGATGGTTGGACAGAGACGTAGCCTTCTCGGTTACCTCAAGAAGAAAGACATTGAGGCATATCGTAAGCTTATAGCAGATCTCGGTCTGAGAAAGTAATTTTCCGAATATCAAAGGCGGGATAAGGCGGTGATTGCCGGCTTGTTCCGTCTTTTATGCGTTATTTGAGAATTTGCGCACCGAAGCGCTTTTCTATAGCAAAGTACAAACATGTTTTAATGCACACGCGCCCGAAGCATAGGGAAACGAGTCTCATGGATGAGGGGCCGCGGATGAGCAGAAGAAGGAGAAAAAATGGTAAAAACTTACACAATGGAACTGGCTGGTCGCACACTTAAGGTTGAGATCGGCAAGGTAGGCAAACAGGCAAACGGCTGTGCTTTTATGCAGTATGGTGACACAACTGTTCTCTGTACAGCAACAGCTTCAGCAAAGCCAAGAGACGGAATTGATTTCTTCCCGCTTTCAGTTGAGTATGGCGAGAAGTTCTATGCAGTCGGTAAATTCCCGGGTGGATACAACAAGAGAGAGGGCAAGCCTTCAGAGAATGCGATACTTACAAGCCGCGTTATCGACCGCCCTATGAGACCTCTTTTCCCCAAGGATTACAGGAATGACGTTACTATCGAGACTATGGTTATGGCAGTTGATCCCCAGTGCCGTCCTGAGCTTGTAGCAATGCTCGGAGCATCTGTATCAGTGTCAATCTCAGATATTCCTTTTGACGGACCCTGCGCAATGACTCAGATCGGTATGATCGACGGCGAGCTCATTGTCAATCCTACACAGGAGCAGTGGAACGCAGGCGACCTCAAGCTCACAGTTGCTTCAGTTGGTCAGAAGGTCATCATGATCGAGGCCGGTGCCAACGAGATTCCTGAGGAGAAGATGAAGGAGGCTATCTACAAGGCTCACGATGTGAACCTTCAGATCATCGAGTTCTTCAAGGGCATCGTAGCCGAGGTTGGTAAGCCCAAGCACGAGTACACAAGCTGTGCGGTTCCCGAGGAGCTTTTTGCAGCCATCAAGGAAGTTGTTCCCCAGGAAGAGATGGAGAAGGCTGTATTCACAGATGACAAGCAGACAAGAGAAGCTAATATTGCAGAGATAACAGACAGACTCACAGAGAAGTTTGCAGACAACGAGGAGTGGCTTGCAATCCTCGGAGAGGCTATTTACCAGTACGAGAAGAAGACAGTAAGAAAGATGATCCTCAAGGATCACAAGAGACCTGACGGCAGAGAGATCAAGCAGATCAGACCTCTTTCAGCAGAGATCGATCTCATCCCGAGAGTACACGGAAGCGCAATGTTCACCCGTGGACAGACACAGATCTGTGACGTTGTAACACTTGCACCTCTCTCAGAGGCTCAGAAGGTAGAGGGACTTGACAACTTTGCTCTGGACAAGAGATATGTACACCAGTACAATTTCCCTGCATACTCAGTTGGTGAGACCAAGGTTTCAAGAGGTCCCGGAAGAAGAGAGATCGGACACGGCGCACTTGCTGAGAGAGCACTTCTTCCTGTGCTTCCAAGCGTTGAGGAGTTCCCTTATGCAATCCGTGCAGTATCAGAGACCTTCGAGTCAAACGGATCAACATCAATGGCTTCAACCTGCGCATCATGCATGTCTCTTATGGCAGCAGGCGTACCGATCAAGAAGATGGTTGCAGGTATTTCATGCGGTCTTGTAACAGGCGATACAGACGACGATTTCGTTGTTCTTACAGATATCCAGGGACTTGAGGACTTCTTCGGAGATATGGACTTCAAGGTAACAGGAACCAAGGACGGAATCACAGCTATTCAGATGGATATCAAGATCCACGGTCTTACCAAGCCTATCGTAGAGACAGCAATCGAGCAGTGCCGTGAGGCAAGATTCTTCATCATGGATGAGTGCATGAGCAAGGTAATTGCAGAGCCTCGTAAGGAAGTATCACAGTATGCTCCCAAGATTGTATTCATCCAGATCGACCCTGAGAAGATCGGTGATGTTGTTGGCCAGAGAGGCAAGACTATCAACGAGATCATTGCAAGAACAGGTGTCAAGATCGACATCACGGATGATGGTCAGGTTTCTGTATGCGGCGAAGACAAGGCTATGATTGATAAGGCTGTAGAGATGGTCAAGACCATTGTTACAGACTTTGAGAAAGGTCAGGTATTCACAGGCAAGGTAGTGAGCATCAAAGAGTTTGGCGCATTTGTTGAGTTCGCACCCGGCAAAGAGGGAATGGTTCACATCAGCAAGATCTCAAGAGAGAGAATCGAGCATGTAGAGGATGTCCTCACCCTCGGCGATACAGTCAAGGTTGTATGCCTCGGCAAAGATAAGATGGGCAGAATCAGCTTCTCAATCAAGGATTGCGCACAAAGCTGAGCACTTAGCGAGGTTCTTTCGAGCTTAGTGCGAAGTTTGTCATGGCGAGCGAAGCGAGAGCATGACTTCCCTAGAACTTGGCGAGGTCCTATCGAGCTTAGTGCGAAGCTTGTCATGGCGAGCGAAGCGAGAGCATGACTTCCTTAGAACTTAGCGAGGTTCTTTCGAGCTTAGTGTGAAGTTTGTTCTGGCGAGCGAAGCGAGAGCAGAACTTCCTTAGCACTTGGCGAGGCCCTTTCGAGCCTAGTCGGAAGTTTGTTCTGGCGAGCGAAGCGAGAGCATGACTTCCTTAGGACTTAGCGAGGTCCTTTCGAGCTAAATATTTACAAAAATTGGCCGGCATGTTATGCATACCGGCCTTAACTATAGTAAATGTCAGATAAATCTGCCGTTTACGTTATAATGTGAGGGTAAAACGGTACTGCTCCGCGTACAGAAATTTTGCCCGCCAGTGCGCGGAGCAGTACCGATTAACCCGGACAGAATAAAAAGGAAAGAGTATGAGTAACACAAAAGAAACTATTGCAGAGATAAACAGGCGTCGTACCTTTGCCATCATTTCCCACCCGGATGCAGGTAAGACGACTCTTACGGAGAAATTTCTTTTATACGGCGGAGCCATCAACATGGCAGGCTCCGTAAAGGGCAAGGCAACAGCGAGGCATGCTGTGTCTGACTGGATGGAGATCGAGAAGCAAAGAGGTATCTCAGTAACATCTTCTGTGCTTCAGTTCAATTACGAGGGCTGCTGCATTAATATTCTGGACACCCCCGGACACCAGGATTTCTCTGAGGATACTTACAGAACACTCATGGCTGCCGATTCAGCAGTCATGGTAATTGACGCAAGTAAGGGTGTTGAGGCCCAGACCAGGAAACTCTTCAAGGTCTGTGCCATGAGCCACATTCCGATCTTTACGTTTATCAACAAGCTTGACAGGGATGCCAAGGATACCTTTGATCTGATGGACGATATAGAGAACAACCTTGGTATCGCAACCTGTCCCATGAACTGGCCAATAGGTTCAGGTAAGAACTTTAAGGGAATCTATGACAGGAGAGAGGGACATATTGTGACTTTCTCCGAGACCCAGAAGGGAACCAAAGAAGGAAAAGAGACAATCATCAATCTTGACGATAAGGCTGCTATTGACAGTGAGATCGGGCAGGATGCATACGACACTCTCTGCGGAGAGATAGAGCTCCTGGACGGAGCGGGTGCAGAGTATGATCTTGAGAAGGTAAGAGCCGGTGAGCTCACACCTGTGTTCTTTGGATCGGCACTCCAGAATTTCGGAGTTGAGCTCTTTCTCCATCACTTCCTTAAGATGGCTACACCTCCGACAGGAAGAACTTCAGCGGAAGGCGAAGTTATAGATCCTTTTGAGAGAGATTTCACGGCCTTTGTCTTCAAGATCCAGGCCAACATGAATAAGGCTCACAGAGACAGGGTCGCATTCATGAGGATCTGCTCGGGAAGATATGACGCCGACAAGGAAGTAAAGCATATGCAGAGCGGCAAGGTCATGCGTCTTTCCCAGCCGCAGCAGCTGATGGCAGATGAGAGAAAAATCCTTAGTGAGGCTTACGCAGGAGATATAATGGGTGTGTTTGACCCGGGCATCTTTTCCATCGGAGATACCGTGTGTATGCCCAAGGACAGCGTGACCTATGAGGGAATCCCTACCTTCGCTCCCGAGCACTTTGCAAGGGTGCGCCAGGTTGATACCATGAAGCGCAAGCAGTTCGTCAAGGGTATAACTCAGATTGCCCAGGAAGGCGCGATACAGATCTTCCAGGAGTACAACACCGGCCTTGAGGAGATAATTGTCGGAGTTGTAGGTGTGCTGCAGTTTGATGTGTTGAAGTTCAGGCTGGAAAGTGAGTACAATGTAGATATCATCCTCGAGAGCCTTCCTTACGAGTACATAAGATGGGTTGACAACGAGGATGTGGACATGTCTGCTCTTGTGGGAACATCTGACATGAAGAAGATCAAGGATATGCATGACAGACCACTTCTTTTGTTTATCAATGAGTGGAGTGTCGGCATGACTATGGAGAGAAATAAGGGTCTGATCCTTTCGGAGTTCAAGAAGAACTAATCTGTTACAGAATTGGAGGCGTAATTGAGGAAAAGTTCTTTTTCTTTTAAAAGAGTGATCGCAGCAGTGACCACTTCGGTGCTTCTTGCAGGCACGCTTTCAGGCTGTGAGTATAGCAGCATAGATGACTATATTGAGGAGCTGGGGCTCAAGGATCCGGATTTTACCGAAGATCAGGATGACGCGCTATCAAGTGGATCGGCGCAGGCAACAGTCACGGATCCGGTTCAGGATATACAGATTGGGTTTGACTGGGAGTCGATCCCCGATGATGACAATGAGGAATCTGAGACCGATTCATCATCAGATGATTCCTCTGCTGAAGCGACATCTGCTCAGACCGCTGAGGGCAGCGGTTCTGTCATTGACGAAGACCTCCTGCCTGACAAGGACGATTTTGAATTTGATTCTCCAGAAACATCTCATGCTCTTTCGGAAGAAGAGATGATAAAGGCCAGAGAGAGCATAGGGCTTACTGATGATGCGATATCTGCCAGAAAGAAGGAGCAGGAGGGGCTCTATGCCTATGAGCGTCTGACCGATGCGGGCAAGACTCTCTATGTCGAGATGCTTATCATCATGGAGAACCTTGCAAGCAACATTATGGTGTCGACTACCAGTGATGAAGCGCTTGAAGTGGTATTTGACTATGTTATGGCAGATCACCCTGAGATATTTTACGTCGGAGGATATCATTACACGAATTATTCCGTCGACGATGAGATCACGGCGATCACTTTTACAGGCAACTATGATTATACGCCTGAGGAAGTGTCATCCAGGAGGACAAGGATAAATGCCGCTGTAGCAGCGTGCCTTTCAAATGCTCCATCTTCTTCGGATGAGTACTATACGATCAAATATGTCTATGATTATCTGATCAACAATACGGAGTATAACCTTGATGCCCAGGATAATCAGAATATCTGCTCGGTGTTCCTCGAGGGGAAAAGTGTATGCAATGGCTATGCCAAGGCGGCTCAGTACCTGCTTTCAAAACTGGGTGTAAAGAGTACGCTTGTGACAGGCTATGTAAATACCAAGAGCAGCAAAAACGTAAGGCATGCGTGGAACCTTGTGGAGTGCAACGGCGCGTATTATTACATGGACGTGACCTGGGGAGACGCTTCATATCAGACGCTATCCGGTGAGACTGCGGACAGCAGCAAGTTTCCGGAGGTAAACTATGATTACCTCAATGTTACGACGCAGGAGATATCACGGACCCACACCGTCTCTGACACTATTGCGATGCCAACCTGCACGAGCATGCAGGACAACTACTACGTCAGGGAGGATGAATATTTTACAACCGCAGAGATGTCACTTGTGGGAGAACTCTTTGACAGAAGATACAGGGACGGAAGCAACAACGTTACAATCAAATGTGCGTCGGATGCGGTATACGATACGCTGTTTGAAGAACTTATAACGAACAGGAAGGTCTTTGAATACATTCAGGGAGATAACTCGCAGATTTCGTATACTACCTTCCAGGACACCAGAACTATTATGTTTTGGATATGATTTTGTGGTATAATTATTTGGAGTTTTATTTAAAAACTTCTTAACAAATGATTTGAGGTGTAAATAAATGGCAAAAGAGATTGCAGAAATTGGATCAGTTAAGATCGCAGATGATGTTGTCGCCAGGATAGCAGCTCTCGCAGCACTCGAGGTTGAGGGCGTTTCGGCTATGGCAGGTAACTACACAAGCGATGTGCTTGAGAAGGTTGGTGTCAAGAACCTCTCCAAGGGAGCCAAGGTTTTAGTAGGCCCCGGAGTGGTCAAGGTTGATCTTGCGCTTATGATGGCATACGGGTACAACATTCCCGCTACATGTCAGCAGGCACAGACCCGTGTCAAGGCTTCCATAGAGAATATGACAGGTCTTGAGGTTACGGATGTCAACATCAGAATAGCCGGAATCACAATTTCGGAGTCATAAAAAGGAAATTGGCGATGAACAGAACAGAGCTAAGAGAGCAGGTTTTTAAGCTGCTATTTCGCGTTGAATTTAATCCAATGGAGGAGATGGAGGAGCAGGAAGTGCTCTTTACAACTACCTCAGACACTGAGTTTTCCGAGAAGGACGCTGATTACATCAGAGATAAATATGAAAAAATAGCCGACAAGCTTACTGAGATCGATGAGGCTATCAACAAGGAGACCACGGGCTGGAATACCTCGAGGATTGCCAAGGTTGATCTTACAATTATAAGGCTTGCGATCTATGAGATCAGATACGATGATTCAGTACCTACCGGAGTGGCAATCAATGAAGCCGTCGAGCTTGCCAAGAAGTTTGGACAGGACGGCTCGCCTGCTTTTGTAAACGGAGTGTTAGCTAAATTTGCGCAGTGAATATACCGTCACACAGGTCAATGTATATATCAAAAATATGTTTTCGCAGGACTTCCTTCTTAAGTCCATTGTGGTAAAGGGCGAGGTGAGCAATTGCAAATATCACAGTTCGGGCCATGTATACTTTACCCTCAAGGACAGCGGGGGAGCTATCGCCTGCGTGATGTTTCGGTCAGACAGAGAAAAAGGCCTTAAGTTCGAGATGAAGGAAGGCCAGCAGGTTAAGGCCTATGGTGCTGTAACCGTATATGAGAGAGATGGTAAGTATCAGCTCTATGCAAGGAGTATCGAACTTGACGGAGCCGGTGCTTTATATGAGAGATTTGAAGAACTCAAGAGACGTCTACTTGAACAGGGCATGTTCTCAGAGGAGTACAAGCAGCCCATTCCTAAGTATATACGTACTCTCGGTGTTGTAACAGCGCCGACAGGAGCTGCAGTTCGGGACATCTGTAATGTTGCGACCAGGAGAAATCCACATATTCAGATTATTCTTTATCCTGCCATCGTACAAGGTGATAAGGCTGCCGAGAGTATCGTCAGGGGAATAGAGACCCTTGCCGCATCTTCGGCTGACGTTATCATTGTAGGACGTGGCGGAGGTTCTATAGAAGATTTATGGGCTTTTAATGAGGAGATAGTTGCACAGGCTATCTTTGACTGCCCGATTCCAATTATTTCAGCAGTCGGTCATGAGACAGACACAACAATAGCAGACTTTGTATCGGACAAGAGAGCGCCGACTCCATCTGCAGCGGCAGAGCTGGCGGTGTTTGAGTACGAGAGATTCCTGCAGGATCTTGAGGATTATGGGAATACCCTCAGGATGAAGATGGAGAGGAAGACGAAAGCTCTTTTGCTTGAGGAAAAGAGATTGTCCGAAGCTCTGAAACATTTAAGTCCACTCGGCAGGATCAGGGACAGACAGATACGGATGGATCAGTACCGCGATACCCTGGACAACCTGATAAACGGCAAACTCAAAGAGACACGTCACCGGCTGGACATCGATATCGAGAGGCTGAGCGGCCTTTCTCCGCTTGACAGATTAAAGGGCGGATATTCCTATACAACCGATGAAAATGGCAGGAATATAAAAAGCACAGGTGATGTCGGGGCGGATGACAGGATCAGGATATACGTCAGCGACGGAGCTATAGACGCACAGGTAACCGGCACGGATAGAGTGTCATGGCTTGATGACAGAAAGTGACTATTGAAACATATGCATTTTTGAATCTAAGATTCAAAAATGCCGCAAACAAGCCATCCTAAAGCGACTGCGTCGCAGGGCTTGTTTGCCTCTCGAATCATGTTCTCACGAAACCCGCAGCCAGTGCGGATTTCTGGAATATCATTCAAGAAGTCATACCGTTATAGGGGAGCTATATATGGCAGCCAAAAAAGAAGAAAAAAAGATGACAGTTGAAGAGGCCTTTGCTGTCATTGAGGAGAAGATAAAATCCCTCGAGGGTGAGGACATTACACTTGAGGATTCTTTCAGGGAGTACCGCGAGGGAATGGAACTTATTAAGTACTGTCACGAGATGGTATCCGAGGTGGAGCAGCAGGTCAGGAAGATAGCAGACGACGGCAGTATGGAGGACTTTGAGTAAATGGTGGATGGAAGTTTTGAAAAAGAGCTGACACAGAGAGCTGATTATTTTGAGGAGATCTTAAAGGACTTTTTGCCAGGGGAAGAAGGCTTTGCGGCCACTGTAATAGAGGCGATGAACTACAGCCTGCTCGCCGGAGGCAAGAGACTGCGTCCTGTTATGATGATGGAGTCTTTTAAGATCTTTGCGGGAAAGGGTTGTGATATGTCCGTCGTGCATCCGTTCATGGCAGCGATGGAGATGATACATACCTATTCACTTGTTCATGATGATCTTCCGGCGATGGACAATGACGAGTACAGGCGCGGAAGGAAGACCACGCATGCGGTCTACGGCGCAGGTATGGCAACTCTTGCGGGAGACGGACTTCTTAACCTCGCATTCGAGACTGCAATACAGGGAGCGGTTAAGGGCAAAGAGCTCTCCTCCTATGATGGAGACAACAGCAACAGATATCTGGCAGCGCTCGATGTGCTCTCAGCCAAGGCCGGCATCAGGGGAATGGTCGGCGGACAGTGCGCGGATATATGCGCTGAGAACTCCGGCTTTCCGGGTGAAGACCGTGGAGAAGTTCTAAATTACATTGATGAGAATAAGACCGGAGCACTCATTGAGAGCAGTCTGATGATCGGCGCCATATTGGGCGGAGGATCACAGGACGATGTAAGGAAGATGGAGCGGATAGGAAGCAATATTGGAATTGCGTTCCAGATCCAGGATGACATCCTCGATATAGAGGGATCACAGGAAGAACTTGGCAAGCCGATAGGTTCTGACATAAGGAATGGCAAGAGCACCTATGTAAGTCTTTATGGAATGGACAAGGCCAGGGCCAGGGTTAAGGAACTTACAGAGCAGGCTATGGAACTTTTGAACAGCATAGGTTCTGACAATTCTTTTTTGAGTGATCTGTTTGAGTATCTGATTTACAGAAAGAAGTAATTTTCTTTTTCGGGTGGGCGAAGATGCTTTTAGATAACATAAACAAAACCGGTGATATAAAGAATATTCAGTCATCCCAGTATCCTGAGCTGGCTCAGGAGATAAGGGATTTTCTGATCGATAAGATATCTGTTACAGGAGGCCATCTGGCTTCCAATCTCGGAGCAGTTGAGCTGACAATGGCGCTCCATGTCGCGCTAGACATTCCGAGGGACAAGATCATATGGGATGTTGGACATCAGTCTTATACTCACAAGCTGCTTACAGGAAGAAAAGAGGGATTTGAACATCTCAGGCAGTTTGGCGGCATGAGCGGGTTCCCCAAGAGATGCGAATCCGAAGCTGACTGCTTTGACACAGGCCACAGCTCCACTTCGATTTCAGCAGGTCTTGGAATGGTCAAGGCAAGGGATCTTACGGGCGAAGACTATGCTGTTGTCTCGGTTATAGGAGACGGCTCCCTCACAGGAGGACTTGCCTATGAAGCTCTCAACAATGCCTCAAAGCTTGAGACTAATTTCATCATAATTCTCAACGACAACGAGATGTCAATCTCAGAGAGTGTAGGTGGAATGGGCAAGTATCTCAACAATGTCCGCACTGCTACCGGGTATCTTAATCTGAAAGAGGATGTGTATGCGCAGCTTAGGACCAGCACCAAAGTTGTTGATTCTATAAGAAGAGCCAAGAACAGCTTCAAACAGCTCTTTGTCCCGGGTATGGTATTTGAGAATCTTGGAATAACCTATCTTGGACCGATTGACGGCCATGACACCGCGGGACTTATTAAGACGATCAAAGAGGCCAGGAAGGTGAAAAAGGCAGTCATGATCCACATCATGACCAAGAAGGGCAAGGGCTATGAGCCTGCGGAGAGACATCCTGCAAGATTCCATGGCACCGAGCCGTTTATAGTAGAGAACGGGCTTCCGAGGAATCCAAGGACCACAGCCAATTATCAGGACATTTTTTCCACTGTAATGTGCAAGCTCGGAGCCAGGGATGACAAGGTTGTTGCCATAACAGCAGCCATGGCGGACGGCACGGGACTTAAGAGATTTCGGAATATGTATCCGGACAGGTTTGTTGATGCAGGGATTGCCGAAGAGCACGCAGTGTCTTTTGCCGCGGGACTTGCAATCGGTGGCTACAAGCCGGTATTTGCAGTGTACTCATCGTTCCTTCAGAGGGCCTATGACCAGATACTGGAGGACGTATGCCTTCAGAATCTGCCGGTTGTTTTTGCAATCGACAGGGCAGGACTTGTGGGAAGTGACGGCGAGACCCACCAGGGAATCTTTGATCTGTCGTATATGTCAACCATGCCCAATATGCATATCATGGCGCCCAAGAACAAATGGGAGCTCTCCGACATGCTGAAGTTTGCCGTCAATCTTGGCGCGCCGGTGGCTGTCAGATATCCGAGGGGCAATGCCTATGATGGACTTAAGGACTTCAGGGAACCGATAGTCATGGGCAAGTGCGAGCCGATCTATGAGGAAAAAGACGTATGCCTCCTCGCAGTCGGGAGCATGGTAAAGACCGGTGAGAAGGTCAGGGAGATATTAAAGGACAGGGGCATCAAATGCTCGCTGGTAAACGCGAGATTTGTAAAGCCGATCGACTGTGATTACATAAGTCAGGCAGCCTCTACCCACAAACTCTTTGTTACAATGGAAGAAAATGTGGCGTGCGGAGGATATGGCGAGAAGGTAAGAGAGTATGTCGATGAGCATAGGCTTGACGCATCAGTTCTTTCCATAGCCATACCGGACAGGTTCATCACCCACGGAAGCGTGGACAAGTTATACAGGGAACTGGCTCTTGATGCAGAGTCGATAGCCGGCAGAATAATACAGGAAATACAAAGGTAAGAGATATATGGCAAAAGAAAAAGAGAGGCTTGATGTCCTTCTTGTGGAAAGAGGTCTGGCACCCTCCAGAGAAAAGGCAAAGACGCTTATCATGGCAGGGGATGTCTTTGTAAACGGGCAGAGGGAGGATAAGCCCGGTACAACCTTTGAACAGGCGCTGATAAAAAGCCTTGAGGTGAGGGGAGATACTCTTCCCTATGTCAGCAGAGGCGGTCTCAAGCTTGAGAAGGCAGTCAATAATTTCGGCTTTTCCCTTGAGGGTAAGGTGTGCATGGATATAGGCGCATCAACGGGAGGCTTTACTGACTGTATGCTGCAAAACGGTGCAGCCAGGGTATACTCGGTGGATGTGGGACACGGACAGCTCGACTGGAAGCTAAGAAGCGATGAGAGAGTTGTCTGCATGGAGAAGACCAACTTCAGATATATGGTCAGGGATGATATAGATGATGATCTTGATTTTGCATCCTGCGACGTGTCATTTATCTCGCTGACCAAGATCCTTCTTCCCGCAAGGCATCTTCTTAAGGACGGCGGGCAGATGGTGTGCCTTATTAAACCTCAGTTTGAGGCAGGAAGGGACAAGGTCGGCAAAAAGGGAGTTGTCAGGGATCCAAAAGTACACAGTGAGGTTGTACACAGGATATTTGATTACATGGGGATTGCGGGATTTGAGGTGCTTCACCTTGATTACTCGCCCATAAAGGGACCGGAAGGCAACATTGAATATCTCATACATATAAGGAAAGACTCAGAGCGCAATGGGGATGTAGAGGAGCTTACAGAGTCAGACGGCGAGAAGATGCTGCGTGAGGTCGTAGATAGCAAGAGCGGTATTTCCTATTTGCCTGATAACAATAAACTAATAGAGGACACTGTGGCAGCAGCCCACAGCGGGCTGCAGTAGGCGGTAATTCATTCGGGGGATGATATGGAGAAATTCTGCATTGTAACTAACAGGAGCAAGGACAGGCATCTTACTGTGACCAAACATATCAAGGAATACCTTGAGGCCAGGGGCAAGACCTGTGTAATTGCCAAACAGAAAAATGAAGAGGATCAGATCTATGTCCAGCGCAAATACCTCTCCGTTATTCCGGATGATACGGATCTCTGCATAGTCCTTGGCGGCGATGGGACGATGCTTCAGGCTGCAAGGAGCATTGCCTATCTTGACATTCCGCTGCTAGGGGTAAATATGGGCACCATGGGATATCTGACTGAAGTTGAGGAGTCAGGTATTGATGAAGCCCTGGACAGGGTACTTGAGGGAAGATTCGAGATTGATGAGAGGATGATGCTGAGAGGAAGCCTTGAGGGGAAAAAGGATTACTCATTAAATGACATCATAATCACCAGGTACAAGGACATTTCCACGATCGGTTACAATATCTTTATTAATGACCAGTTTCTGTACAGCTACTATGCAGACGGACTCATAATATCGACTCCGACGGGATCGACCGGCTACAACATGTCAGCGGGCGGCCCCATCATTGAGCCATCCGGAAGCATGATCCTGCTGACACCTGTTTGTCCGCATTCGCTCAACTCAAGGAGCCTTGTCTTTTCCCCGACAACAAGGATAACGGTGGAGCTTATGCCTGCCCGTGACGGAGGGAGCAAGAAGGCTATCGCAAGCTTTGACGGAAGCGGCACGATCCTCATGCACAACGGGGACAAGATTGAGATAAGAATGTCCAAAAAGACAACAAAGATCCTGAGGCTTAACAGGGTGAGCTTCCTGGATATTATCAGTAAGAAATTTGAAAAATAGATACGAGGAAAGAAGGTGTATTTGCTGTGAAGAAAAACAGACATGACAAGATCATTGAGATCATCAATAACCATGTGGTGGAGACTCAGGAGCAACTGGCGAGCCTGCTTAAGGAAGCCGGATACGAAGTGACCCAGGCGACCGTATCTAGGGACATCAGGCAGATGAAACTGACCAAGCAGGTTATTGAGGACGGAAGGCAGAAATATGTCTACTTTACAGCGGATCCTGAAGTGATGCACGACAAATATGTGAATGTTCTGAAGGCGGGGTTTGTCAGCATGGATATTGCTCAGAATCTACTTGTGATAAAGACAGTATCAGGCATGGCAATGGCACTGGCAACTGCGATAGATGCGCTGGAGCTGCCTCAGATTGTGGGATGTATCGCAGGGGATGATACTATTTTCGCCGCAACCAAATCTCAGGAGGAAGCTGAAGAAGCAGCCAAGGAATTTGATGAGATGCTTGGAAGAGGATAATACAGTTATTAATTAGTTTTGGAGGAGTATGCTATACAGTTTACATGTTAAGAATCTTGCTCTTATCAAAGAGCAGGAGATTGAGTTTACGGACGGACTTAATATACTGACCGGTGAGACCGGTGCCGGTAAGTCCGTCATTATAGGGTCAGTCAATCTGGCTCTTGGGGGAAAGGCCGATCCGTCGCTAATAAGGACAGGAGAGGACTACGCTCTGGTTGAACTTACCTTTGGGGTAGAGAGTGAGAGTAAGAGAAAGCTTCTTGAGGATATGGATATTCCGGTAGAGGATGACGGAACCGTTGTAATACAGCGAAAGATCATGCCCGGCAGGAGTACCTCTAAGGTTGGAGGTGAATCCGTATCTGCAAGGCAGCTTCGAGATATATCAAATATTCTGATAAACATTCACGGTCAGAACGATCATCAGGAGCTTCTTCACAAGAAAAAGCATATGGAGATTCTCGACGAATACTGCGCAGATGAACTGGGCAGTATTTTCGAACGCCTTGATGAGAAATACGACAGGATGAGACAGCTTGAAAAAGAACTGTCAGAGTCTGATATTGATGAGAGGGACAGGCTGAGGGAACAGGAACTTCTGCAGTTTGAAGTCGATGAGATAAGAGATGCAAACCTCGTTCCGGGAGAAGATGAGACCCTTGAGGGTGCGTACAGGAAAATGGTGAACAGCCGCAGGATATCTGAGGCAGCTGGAATCGTGGCAGCGATAACCGGAGCCGGTGACAGCGAAGAGAACGCGTCAGACATGATAGGCAGGGCTGTCCGTGAACTTTCATCGGTATCATCCTATGACAAGGAAATAGAAGATCTTTTGCAGCAGCTTGGAGATGTGGACTCTCTTTTGACGGATTTCAATCATACACTCTCGGGATATATTTCCGATCTTGAGTTTGATGAAGAGGAGTTTCGAAACGTCGAGGACAGGCTGAACCTGATCAATCATCTTAAGGATAAATACGGTCAGAGTATTCTTTTGATAATAAAGGCGCTTGATGAGAAGATAAAACGCCTTGATACATTAAGTGATCTTGATGCCTACAGAAAGAGGACGGAAAAAGAGCTGGAGGAAGTAAGAAAAGAAGTCCTGAGGCTTTGCGGGGACATCTCTGATGTTCGCAGGAAGGGCGCAGAGGCACTTGCTGCTAAGCTTCGCGCGGCACTTGAGGATCTCAACTTCCTTGATGTGAAATTCAAGATCGATGTGACCCGGGATGAGGGGCGGATCACAAGCCGCGGCTTTGATGACGTGGAATTCATGATATCGACTAACCCCGGAGAAGCGCTCAGGCCTCTTGACCAGATAGCCAGCGGCGGAGAGCTTTCAAGGATCATGCTGGCACTAAAGACGGTGCTGGCTGACAGAGACGACATAAGTACACTCATATTTGACGAGATCGATGCGGGAATAAGCGGCAGGACTGCCTTTATGGTCTCAACCAAACTTGGCGAGCTGGCGGCCGATCATCAGATCATTTGCATAACTCATCTGCCTCAGATAGCTTCCATGGCTGATACCCACTTCATGATCGAGAAGGGTGTCTCGGATGGAAGGACAGTTACGGCGATACATCCATTAACCAAAGAGCAGTCGATAGGCGAACTGGCAAGGCTCCTGGCAGGGAATGAGATAACCGAGAGCGCGCTTGAGAATGCGAGACAGATGAAGAAGACGGCTTTCGAAAAAAAGCACGGTTCACAGAGGTAAGGATATGACAATAGATAATGAAGATCTTTTAAACAGCATAATTGCTTCTCTTGGAAGGATTGATACCATATCTCTTGGCGAGATACCGAATATCGATCTGTATATGGATCAGCTCACCTCTTTTATGGACGAGAGGCTCAAGAAGACTACGCGCTATCCCGATAAGGATAAGATCCTAACCAAGACTATGATCAACAATTATGCCAAGAATGACCTTTTGCCTCCGCCGGTAAGGAAGAAGTATTCCAAGGATCATCTGATACTGCTCATCTATATCTATTATTACAAGAGCATTCTGTCCATAAATGACATACAGACGCTTATCGAACCGCTCAAGAAGAGGTTTCATGTCGGAAATGACGAGCTCAATCTCAGCAGGATATATGAAACTACCTTTGAGCTGCAAAAGGATGAACTGGAGCCTCTTATCGAAGATCTCAAAAAGAAATACGAGAGGGCTCTTCTCACATACACAGATGAGGACATATCAGATGACGAGAGAAAGAATATGCAGCTCTTTTCCTTCATAACACTCATGTCCTACGACGTGTACGTCAAGAAGCTGCTCATCGAAAAGATACTTGATAACATAACATCAGACAATGAAAAGGACAAAAAGAAAAAGGGAACTAAGGATAAGAATTAATGGGAATTTACGATACACTTAATGCTCAGCAGAAGAAAGCTGTGCTGCAGACTGACGGCCCCGTTCTGATTCTCGCGGGTGCCGGTTCTGGAAAGACAAGGGTTCTGACCCACAGGGTGGCATATCTTATTGACGAATGCGGTGTCAATCCCTGGAACATCATGGCAATAACCTTTACCAACAAGGCTGCGGGCGAGATGAAGGAGAGAGTCGACAAGATTGTGGGATTCGGAGCTGAGAGCATCTGGGTCTCAACCTTTCACTCGAGCTGTGTGAGGATACTTCGCCGCTACGCGGACAGGATTGGATACAACAGCAATTTTACAATCTATGACACAGATGATTCGAAAGCTCTTTTAAAAGATATATGCAAGAGATTTCAGCTTGAGACCACGCAGCTCAAGCAGCGACAGATCACCGGAATGATATCGAAATGCAAGGACAATCTGGTATCACCCGAGGACTATGCGGCATCTGCCGGGATGGATTTTGTAAAGTCAAAAGTATCGAAGGCATACACCGAGTATCAGATTGCCCTTAAGAAGAACAACGCCTTTGACTTTGACGACCTCATAATGAAGACGGTGGAGCTGTTCAGGAAGAACCCGGACGTGCTTGAATCCTATCAGGAGAGATTCAGATACATAATGGTGGATGAATATCAGGACACCAACACGGCCCAGTTTGAACTGATAAGACTCCTTGCAGACAAGTACAAAAACCTCTGCGTGGTGGGCGATGACGATCAGAGCATATACCGTTTCAGAGGAGCCAATATCAGAAATATTCTGGATTTTGAGAAGGTATACAAGGACTGCACGGTTATAAAGCTCGAGCAGAATTACAGGTCAACCCAGAACATCCTGGACGCAGCCAATGCAGTCATAAGCAACAACTTTGGACGTAAGGACAAGTCTCTGTGGACGGATATCAAGGACGGGGACAAGGTTAAGCTCTGTCAGTTTGACACCGCCCAGGAGGAGGCTGAGTTTATTGCTTCCGACATAGGTAAGCAAAAGAGAAACGGGAAACTTAAGTACGACGAGACAGCGGTGCTCTACAGGACAAATGCGCAGTCGAGACTTTTGGAGGAGCGTTTTGTCTACGAGGGAATCCCCTATGACATCGTGGGCGGCACCAATTTCTATTCCCGAAGGGAGATCAAAGACCTTCTGGCCTATCTCAAGACTATCGACAGCGGACTCGATGATATTTCCGTAAAGAGGATCATCAATGTGCCCAAGAGAGGGATCGGTCTTACGACGATAGATAATGTTCAGAGGTATGCGGACGAGAGGCAGATAAGCTTTTTTGAGGCTCTGTGCGAAGCTGACCAGATAGTGACTGTTACAAGGGGAGCAGCCAAGCTGACTGACTTTGTCACCATGATCAGAGCTTTCAGGACAAAGCAAAAGAGCATGTCCTTAGAGGAACTGTTAAAAGATGTCATAGAGGTCGTGGGGTATATGGATTATCTAAGGACTCTTGATGACGACGATGACAGCGGCGACAACGACAGGGCGCAGAACGTCGATGAGCTTATATCCAAGATCGCTGCCTATGAGGAAAACAATGAGGTTGAGGCACCGACACTCACCGGATTTCTTGAGGAGGTTGCCCTTGTTGCTGATATCGACAGGATTGGCGAAGACAATGAGAAGGTACTTCTCATGACCCTGCACAGTGCAAAGGGACTTGAGTTTGAAAATGTTTACCTCGCCGGAATGGAAGAGGGTGTATTTCCAAGCTATATGACGCTTCAGAATGAGGACTACGATCCCGAAGGCGTGGAGGAGGAGAGGAGACTTGCCTACGTAGGTATCACGAGGGCAAAGAGGAACCTCACTCTTACAGCGGCTAAGCGCAGGATGGTGAGGGGAGAGACCAGATACAACCAGCTAAGCAGGTTTGTGACAGAGATCCCGAGAGAGCTTCTTGACAGCAAAAAGCCGCTTACTGCGGCGGACTTCCTCTACGACGGCGGCGAGACAATTGATGATGACGAGGGAATTGACGGACCGGGAATGTCCTCATCCCGTTATGATGACGGCGCCGGACATTCAGGAATAAAGGCTTCCTATGCAAAGGGACTTGCTAAGGAGCTTAAGAACAGCAGCACCGGATCATCCGGAAGGTCGCAGCTTGCTGGCACTTATAAACTCAAGGCTTCTCCCAAGCCCAAGGTTACAAAGCCGCGCGCGGTTCCGGATAAGCCTTATATAGCCGGAGCAGGTGCAACCCATGCCAGGGGATCTCTTGCAGGAATCTCCAAGGGTATGCCAATGAAGACAGGGGCACCCGAATACATCGTAGGAGACAGAGTGTCACATATCAAGTACGGGGAAGGCGTGGTGACTTCATTAGAAGAGGGACCAAGGGATTTCAAGGTCACGGTTATGTTTGATGAGTGCGGACAGAAGATCATGTACGCCGGTTTTGCAAAGCTTAAAAAGATTTAAGATTTTTCAGGGCATATATCATGTTATAATGTTTCATATAGGGATTCCAATTGTAGATAGCTGAAGCGACGCGCTGTTTATGACCTGAATCCCATATAGCAAAAAATACATACATCACGGAGGGATTACAAATGGGAGCAAAATCAAGAATTGATGACATTATCGAGATGACACGTATCAATGAGCTTTTGGACAAGAGAGAGGCAGCCAATGCCAGAAAGCCTTCCAATGTGATTTTATGGATCCTTGCAGTGATCGGGGCTATCGCAGCAGTTGCCTGCATTTCATTCCTCGTTTACCGCTACATGACACCGGAATTTGAAGATGACTACTACGATGACGATTTCGATGACTTCGAAGACGATTTCGAGGATGAGGATTTCGCAAAAGAAGGCTGAAGAGTAGTAAAGTAAGTTGAAAGGCAGCTTGGAGAAGGCTGAATAGTCTTGTGAAGAAGAAAGATATCATTGAGGGAATTGTAACTTCTGTGGAATTCCCAAATAAAGGAATAGTTGATACCAAGGAAGGGAGGGTGCTGGTCAAAGGCGTCCTCCCTGATCAGAAGGTATCCGTGCAGATCCAGAAGGTGAGGAAGGACAGGGCCGAGGGCAGGCTTGTTGAGGTGCTTGAGGAACCCAAGGATGCTGTCGAGAGTCCCTGCATTCACTTCGGTAAATGCGGCGGCTGCAGCTACCTCACTATGCCTTATGTCAAGGAACTGGGGCTCAAGGAGCAGCAGGTCAAAAAGATCCTTAAGCCGGCGCTTGCCAGGCAGGATTGCAGATTTACATGGGAGGGTATCAAGACCAGCCCTGTTAGGTTTGCGTACAGAAATAAAATGGAATTTTCCTTCGGCGACGAAGTGATGGGTGGCCCCCTTTGTCTTGGTATGCACAAAAGGGGCAGTTTTTATGACATTGTAACAGTCACAGGCTGCAGGATAGTGGACGATGACTACAAGTCCATTCTTTCCGCGACTCTGGATTATTTTTCGCCAATGTATCAGAGGGGAGAGATCTCTTTTTACCACAGGATGAAACAGACCGGATATCTCAGGCACCTTCTGGTGCGCAAGGCTGTCCGAACAGGGGAGATCCTGATTGATCTTGTGACCACAACACAGGAGGAGCACGACCTTTCAGGCTACAGGAAAGCGCTGTTATCTCTCAGCCTGACAGGCAGAATATCCGGGATCCTTCACACAAGAAATGACAGTCCCGCGGATGCTGTCATCGACGAGGGAACAGAGATCCTCTTTGGACAGGATTATTTTTACGAGTATCTGTTGGGACTTAAGTTCAGGATAACGCCGTTCTCGTTCTTCCAGACCAACAGTCTGAGCGCGGAAGTTCTGTATACCACCATAAGAGGATATATAAAGAGCCTCTTTGATCAGAAGAAGATAAGTGAAGACGAGATCATCTATGACCTATACTCAGGCACCGGAACGATAGCGCAGCTCCTTGCGCCGATCGCCAACAAAGTTATCGGTGTCGAGATCGTTGAGGAGGCAGTTCAGGCTGCAAGGGAAAATGCCAGACTCAACAACCTCGAAAACTGTGAGTTCATCGTGGGCGATGTCCTGAAAGTCCTCGATGAGATTGAGGTAAAGCCTGACCTGATCATCCTTGATCCGCCAAGGGACGGCATCAATCCCAAGGCTCTTCAGAAGATCATCAGCTACGGTGTACGCTACATGATCTATGTATCATGCAAGCCTACTTCTCTTGCAAGGGACCTTGAGATACTTCAGGAGAGTGGCTATCAGATGACACGAGCCGTTGCCGTAGATCAGTTCCCCTGGACGAGCCATGTGGAGACTGTATGCTTATTGTCCAAACTCCAAGGAGCTAAGAATCATGTTGAAGTAGAAGTGGCTATGAATGACTTGAGAATTACCAGTGCCGAAGCAAAAGCCACCTACAATAAGATCAGAGAATGGGTTGAGAATAATTACGAGTTCAGCGTAACCAATCTCTATATCGCTCAGGTAAAGAGAAAACACGGAATTCTTGAGCGTGAGAATTATAATCAGACAGGAAGTCCGGACGGAAAGCAGCCTCAGTGTCCTCCTGATAAGGAAAAGGCTATTGAGGAAGCGCTTAAGCATTTTAAGATGATTTAAGAGACAAAAGAAAACAAAAATGAAAGCGATGTACATTAGTTGTATATCGCTTTTTTATTGTTGTAATAAGTCATTCTTGCTCTGATTCTGAGACCATATGCATAAAGGAAAGCTTTTTATTATATAGTATTGATAAAATGGCTCGGCTTTGGTTAGTGATATAATACCAGAAAAATCCGCCACCTATTTTATTGTGACGGATTTTAACATTAAACTTCTGGACGAACAAGAATCAAATCATTTAAATCTTAATCATCACGGGCATAAAGCTGAGGTATATTATCACCAGGAATATCTTCTAATTTCTACTCAGCTATAGCTTGATTAAATGAAACTTGTAGTGAAAGTCCAAAACCTATGGATGAATATAACTGTGCAGCAAACGTGCAAGCTGTATCATCTCTTATGGAATCTGACATGCCTATTGCTGCTTCAATGTATTTTACAACGTTTTTTGCTTGTTTGTCCGAAAAGCAAGCATTAAAAATAACCAAACGTATAGTATCAGATGCAGTTGACATAGCCGATGTAATTGCTTCTTTTGAAACAGCCTTTGGACTTCCGTCAGGATTCAATAAAGCAAGTTCTCCTGACGGTGTGCCGTGTCCACTAAAATGAACGATTGTTGGATTTGTTTCATTAATTGCCTGTAATATATCTGATGCACGGGTAGCCCATCGACTTTCGAAATGAATCGCTTCACGATATTCGGATAGGCGGATTTTTTGCTGAATGGAACGTGCTTCTTCGTCAAGTGAAAGCTTAGGTTTAACTTTTGGGTTTGCAGCGAGAAATAAAACCGTGATTTTTTCAGGTATAGCTTTTAACCGCTCGATTTCCAATTGCATATGCGATTGAATGCTTTCGTATTCCTTTAATGAATGCTCAAATGCGGATACTTGGCGAATTGCATCCTGCTGGCGTTTTTTCTCTGCTTCCATTTGCTTTTTGTTCACCTTAGCTTCCTCGTTCCTGAAATTTTTCTCAGCAGTAGATCGCTCTTTTTCTTTTTGGGCGATTTTTTTTTGGATTTCGCCGCATTTTTTCAGAATATCTGAGATCGATTTTTCGGCCCGTTCTATCTCGTTGAGTTTGGATTTTATGGTAGATTGGCTTTTGGTTCGGCTGATAGCACCCTTGGCTGATATAATTTTCTTTTGTAGCGGTGCAATTTTGGCCTGTTCTTTTGCCATATCTTGATTCAGTTTTGATATATCTTCCTGCTTCTTTAACAAAGTATTTCTGTATGTGTCGAGTTGAGACAAAGGATCACCTTCTTCCTATTTTTTGATTATACAGTTCAATTTATACTAAGACAATATGATCAGACTGGGAATCTAGATGTGAATCTAGACGGAGAGCACCTTATTGTCGATATGATAAGAAAAGCTATTGAGCTAGCACTTAAGTATTCTAAGATGATATAAAGGTTTGGGCATAAGAATAGAATAAAAAGAACTGTAAGAGTGTTATATGAAAAGCACTTTTTACAGTTCTTTTTTATTTTGTATCTTCTTTATTCATATTATCCAGAGCATATTCACAGGCCTGTATTACAAAGCCTGAAAAAGAAACTTGTCCTTCAGCTTTGGCTATAGCATCTTCAATTCGATCTATGAGTGCAACAGGAAACCGAATCGATTTATTCTCTGTATCAACTTTGTCATGTTTTAATTGAAATGACATAAAGCACCTCCGTATAACAATCGTAACATTATTGGATAAAGATATCTGCATTGTTAAAGTGCAACACACGTAATGCAAATGTGCTATAATGATAATGTTCATATAATAGACGGCTTAATATAATACTAGTTAACAAAAATAAGATAATGCGTGATGGCTTTGGAATTACTAATAGGAGGTAAAAAATGTCATTAATCAAATGTCCAGAATGTGGAAAGGAAGTATCAGATAAAGCTTCGGCTTGCCCAAACTGTGGCTGCCCGTTACATAGTGCACCTAGTGCAACACCTACGCAAAATATAAACAATATACCACAACCGCGATATCAAAACGCTGCTAGCAATACAACATCAAATAACTATGCACAAGTTCAACCACAGCAAGGTGCTACTCAGAATAATAAATCGTCCCAAAAACCACCGCTTACTGAAAGAACATGGTTTTTAGTTGTTATGTGTTTGTGCTTTCCACCTATAGGAATAGCGCTTTTATGGATAAAAAAACGTCCTCAGAATATGGTGTTAAGAATAATAATTACAGCGTATTTGGGCATTGTGACAATATATACATTCAGCAGCATGATTGGTGGATCTAGTGACTCACAGAAATCAGAACAGTCATATTCTGTTGAAGAATCTGCTACCATAAGCACCGTTGAAGTAGATTCTAAAACCGAAACCGAAGATGATAAGGAGTCTATAGAGGAAACAACAGATAGTGAAACATCCCAGGAATCTGATAAAGCATATGAAATAATTGCAAAACCTTCTGAAGATGTGATTCTTACTATAAGTCGCAGAACGTTACATAATGAAATGAATGATTTGGAGGATAATTGGGTTAGAACTGCTGGTGAAATCACAGCTATAAATACCAATGAAGACAATAATACATTTATAAATATGAAGGGTAAATCGGATCTTAAGATGATTCATTTTTATCTTATGTCCGATCAAGATATAAGTACATTGTCAGAAGGCAGTTATGTAACCGTAGTTGGAAAAGTGGCAGGTAAAATCTTAGGTCAGGCAATAATTGAAAATTGTTATATTGAAAACATGGGAGATGTGGCAAAGGAACTGGATGAAACTCTAATTGCTAATGATGGAATTTCAGGAGGTGATTCAGTCTTTGGAACATCAGAGATTAATAAAGACGAGGCTATCTCAGTTACTGCAGCTGAAGTATATAAAGAACTTAATGAGAATCAAGTTGCATGTAAAAACAAGTATGATGGAAAGATTGTTGCGATAACAGGAAAAGTAGATGATATTGGTACAAATCTCTATGGACAGGAATACGTTACATTTGATACTGGCGATAAATATTCTTTGAACGGAGTACAATGTTTCTTTAAGAATGATCAAATGGATTATGTAGCCTCCTTGAAAAAAGGTGATACGATAACCCTTTATGGAACAGCATCTATTGGTTCTATGACATTCAAAGTTGGTGACTGTAGACCATAAATTATAATGAGGAATAATAAATAGAGGACTATGTAAAATAAAGTGTGTAAGTTTCGCTTACACACTTTGTTTTTTTATTTCTTTCCGCGCCCTTTTGAAGGCTGACGGATCAATGGATTCCGTGAACCCTTGCTAATAAGGCGAGTAAGCTCACGAGTTTCTTCAGGGGTTAGCTTTGAGAAGTTGATATCAAGTTTCTTGCTCCATGCAACGACCTGCGCCATGTCAACCTGAGTAAGCTTATCATCTTCATCCGTATTTGTGGGCGCTTTGGTATTGTTAATTGGAACGATATCATTATCATTAGCATGATCAAGGAGCTCTTTTACTGATGCAAGGTATTTATCAGTGATGTGTTCCTCATCTCCTGTGTCCCAGTCCTTTTTGTGATCGTCTCTTATATCCCTTGCGATACTCTTTATACTGTCCTCGAGTAGATCACCAAAGTAAGCATCATCATCTATTACGGCTTTTTCAAAAGTCTTCATGTAAATGTCATCAGCAGGGACATCAGCCTTTTCCATAATAAGGCTTCTGAGTCCTGTCACATATCTGTTCACTTCATGGATCATTGCTCCGGCATGATTGTCAACATATATTTCCATATCGGATAAGAGATTTATAAATTTAGGGTGCTTTATCATTTCACAAAGCAGCCTGTTATTAAGCTTGCCTGATTTTAGGAGACGGATGGTTTCATCATCGAGATGGAGCTCATCAATTGGTGTTCCGTTCTCGGTGAGGTTATCTGTAAGACCAAGAAGATACCCAAGTGACACATGATAATAATTTGCCAATGCTCTCAGTGTTCCGACTTGGAAGTCCTTGGTCTCATCATTTTCATAATTGCTTATGGTGGAGCTGGATATCC
>CAMNEA010000012.1 GCA_946536145.1 uncultured Butyrivibrio sp. | reverse complement strand
AGAGCGCTGCGTTCGGGACGCAGAGGCCGCAAGTTCGAATCTTGTCGCCTCGACTTTAGTATAAATGAGGGTTTGAATTTTTTCAAACCCTCATTTTTATTATCTCCACTTCTAATTATACCGTACACACATCATTGTAAGGTCATCAAACTGCTCTGCATCCTTCACGAACTCACTGATATCCCTGCGGACAGTTCTTAGTATCTCCTCGCAGGTCCCGTCCGCATTTTTATTTAGTGCTGTGATCATGCGGTCCGTCCCATACATGTTATTTTCACTGTCAGTTGCCTCCGGTACACCGTCGGTGTAGAGAAACAGCTTATCTCCATGGCTGAGTTCAAGAGTATATTCTTTGTAGGTTATACCCTCCATGCCGCCGATGACAAATCCGTGCTTGTCCTTTATGAGCTCAAAGCTGCCATCAGCATGTTTAATCGCCGGATATTCATGCCCTGCATTGGCACAGGTGAGTTTTCCCGTTGAAATCTCAAGGATTCCCATCCAGACAGTCACAAACATATCCGTCTGATTGTTGGAGGTGAGAGCTTCGTTCGTCTTATTGAGTATCTCTGCAGCAGATCTGCCTAGCATTGCACAGCTCTGGAGGATAGTCTTGTCGATCATCATAAAGAGTGCTGCCGGTATGCCCTTTCCTGAGACATCCGCCATTACAAGCCCAAGGTGGTCCTGATCTATGAGAAAGAAATCATAGAAATCTCCGCCTACTTCTCTCGCCGGCTCCATCATTGCATATATATCAAACTCGTGTCTGTCAGGAAAAGGCGGGAAATCATGCGGCAGCATGCTTGCCTGGATCTGTGTCGCAAGATCAAGTTCTGCCCGCAGCCTTTCCTTTTCGGCGGTTGCAGACTTTATGTCCGAGATGTACTCCTTCATCCTGTCTGTCATTAGACCAAAGGATGTAGCAAGCTGCTGAACTTCATCTCCCGTATTTTTATCCCATTCAAAATTTAGGCTGTCACCCTCTAGCCTGCTGACCTTATCTGTCAGCTCGACTACCGGCTTTACCAGGTGTTTGCTAAGTATATCCGCAATAAAGAATATCAGAAGTCCTATTACTACGATAAGTGCAAAAATAGTAAAGAGCGCCGATCCGATCACCTGCTGGACATCACTTAGTTCCCTCTGGCGGCTTTCCTTAAGAGAACCAAGAAGGCTCTCCTTTGGTGCAAGCACGGTCTTTTCCGGAATTATGGATATAAGCGACCATCCGATAACTTCTATCGGGTAGTACGCCACATAGCTGCTCTCTCCATCGATATCAAGAAGTTCAAGTCCGTTTTGCCCGCTCATTGCCCTCTTGGCAAGCACCGAAAGCGAATTGCCTGACGCTTCTCCCTCTCCGAGAATTGTCTGCGTACGCAGCTGTCCCTCATCCCTCGAGGAAAAGATTATTCTGCCGTTCTCATCAATGATGCACGAATTACCTTCATCGCTTATCCTGGCATTCATCATCAGTGACTTTATCCCTTCAAGATATACGCCTGCCCCGGCCACAGCGACAAATTCATCTCCTCTATAGACAGGAGCCCCGCACATTATTGCAGGCTTTCCTGTATCGTAGTCCTCTGTTATCTCTGAAAACTTTGCCTTCCCGGCAGACTTGGCCACTGTATACCACGGGCGTTTCCTTGGGTCGAGGTACACATAGCTTCCATCCTCTTCCCATCTGTCGGAAAGCACCGGCCCTGCCAGCAGCATTATGCCCGTCTCAGTGCCAATATAGGATGCCCCCAGCTCAGGATACTGGCTGTACATCGCAAGGAGATTACCCTGCAGGTTTCCTATCATGGACAGCTCCTGCCTGATGCTCTCATCATCGGGATCAACATCCTTTGCGTATACGAACTGGCCCATACTCTTTCCGACATCACTCTTTTTAGGGATATCGACTTTAGCTCTTCCGTATCTGTCGGGATTTGAATAAATATCTGTCGCGGAGTCCGCAATTATCGTTATGGTTCCCGCAAAGTTCTCCAGTGTCTCATTTACAATATACGCACACCCAAGCGTTGTCGTGGAAAGCTGCTCAAGGAGCTGATCCCGCATAGCCTTGTCTGAATACTCCTCTACCTGTGCCCCTGACTTTTCAGAGTTCTCGATCAGGATATTCCTTACCCTGCCAAGCATCTGCAGTGTGATAATGCCAAATATTATTAAAAGTAATGAAGAAATGATCAGCATTGTCTTCATTATTTTCTTCTTCATAAGTATTTCCCCCAAAGGATTATTGGAGCAACTTATTCTGTATCTTCTTCAGGTGTTGCCTCTTCTTTACTCTCTGCCGACTTACCCTTCTCATCCATAAGATCCTCAAGAGTTATGGTCATCATGTCTTCATGAGTAGGATTCTCAATCGCGGAAACCCTCCTGGCCTGATTGGTTATGATCTCTTCAAAAAGATTCCGGACTTCTCTTGCGTTTGCAAAGTTGTCGATATTGGCGATCTTTCTGGATGTTATCAGCGCCCTTATCTGATGCTTAACATCTTCCTCTACAATATAGTCATACTTCTTGCAGTTCATGTTAAAGATCTCTTCAAGCTCGTCTATATTGTAATCCGGAAACTCGATGTATTTGTTGAACCTCGACTTAAGTCCGGGATTGCTGTCTATGAACTTCTTCATCGGCTGTGTGTAGCCTGCTACGATAACTACAAAGTCGTCCCTGTTGTCCTCCATGGCCTTTAATATCGTATCTATTGCTTCCTGGCCAAAAGCATCATCCTTCTGTGCAAGGGAATATGCTTCATCAATGAAAAGAACTCCCCCTTTAGCCTTGGCGATCTGCTCCTGGGTCTTTATGGCAGTCTGCCCCACATATCCGGCAACGAGTCCCGATCTGTCAACTTCGATGAGCTGTCCCTTTGATAGAACACCTATCTGCTTGTATATCCTTGCTATTATCCTGGCCACGGTTGTCTTACCGGTTCCGGGGTTACCCGTAAATACAAGGTGCAAAGATACAGGAACGGATTTAAGCCCCTGATCCTTCCTTGCCTTTTGTACCTTTACAAAAGCGGTCAGTTCCTTGACATCTTCTTTTATTGTCTTAAGACCTATCAGACCATCAAGTTCCTCCATCGGATCCGTCTCGGGCTCAGGTGGCGTTGTCTCCTTTGGAGCACTGATATTCTTATCTGCCGCAAAAAGAGCTTTTGCCTCGTTTAATGCCTCATTTGCATTGTCGACAGCATTCCCGCTCTTTTCCTTATTATCTTCATTAATTGTCTCCTGCTTTGATCCACCGCCGGATGCTACTGGCGAAGGCGATGCGCTAAAAAAGTCCCCATATATGCCTCCGAGGAGGTCCCTTTGCATATCCTGGATTTTCTGAAGGTTCTCCAGTGTCTTATCTTTTCCCATAGTGCTCTCCAAATATGAATTCTTTACAAACGCGGCATATCCCCAAAAGGGAATATGCCGCATCGAGATTTATCAGTCGTTCAGACCCCATCCCCCTCTGGAGAGGAAGGTCCTGTTAGTTACAAGTGCGTCGATGTTCTGTCCTATTATCTGTGAAGCCTGTTCCTTGTATGGGCCTGCACCGGCTGTTCCAAGGTATTTGTAGAAATCATAGGATTTCTTGTGGCTTCCATCAAGGTTCTTAAGGCCCTGTGCTATGTTGGTCTCCATCTCATGCGCATCATCTGTCTCTCTGAAGAGGATAAAGCTTGAGATGTAGGGATTGTTCTCCGCCATGGTGTACGCATAGGCAAGTGACGCAGCCTGCGCATCCTCTCCAAAGCTGGAAGTAAATCCTATCTCGGTAAGTGAGATATCCCTTACCCTGCCTGTAGGCGAGAGCATCGATGCCTGACACATATAATCTGTCAGGATATATACATTCTCCATAGTGATATATGGAGTTGAAAGTGTTGTATTTACATACTGTGCCTGCTGTTTCCATGCGTAAGGGTCATAGAGCGGCGCGTTGTAGGGGTGAAACGACAGCGACCAGTCAACGTTGCCCTCGCGGACCATGTAGTAGTTGAATCTGTCAAGGTACTCCTTGGAGAGGAAGCATCCCGGATTGGACTTTCTGTTCCACTCCTGGTCAAATGAAGTATAGATTCTTGCGTTGGCATTGACAGCCTTTATCTCGTTGTAGAATATCCTGAAGGCCTTGGCATATTCGTTGACATTGAGCTCAAGATTTGCTGAGTTTAAGTAGTACCACTCAGTTCTTGCATTTACCTCATTGCCAATCACCCAGTTGTCAACTGTTCCGTACGCTCCGCCTGAATACCTCTGGGCAAGGAATGATGCGATAGCCTTGAGGTGCTGCGTGCCGCCGTCCTCTTTTGTATTCATCGCATATCCCGGACATACATGGGCATCTCTTGACATCGGATGAATAAGATCCTGTGCCTGCTCAGTCTTGTTGTTGAGGATCGTCATCGTGAGCTGGAAGTTATTTGCCTGGCACCAATGAACAAATCCGTCGTACTGAGCAAGGGCAGCGCCGTTGAACTGATATGGCACACCGTTGTAGACAAAGTCCACTGTAGGCTGGGAAGGATCCGTCGAAGGTCCCACAATATCTCCCATGTACAGGTTGTAAACCATCTGCGCAACGCCCAGATCATGGAAAGTTGCTGCATCTGCGACATTGGGCAGGATTCCCTTCATTCCGTGATCATTTCTTGCCATTGTCCTCGTCGCGATCGCCTCAGGATTGGTTATGTAGTGCTCATCGCTGACCTGCTGCATAACTCCGCCGCTCTTGACTGCCACAAGGAATTTCTTGCTGAGATTTGAGCCCGGCTGATAGAAATTCAGCGGAAATACCAGCGATGTGCTCGCCGCAATGTCAGCGGTTGCAACCACATCTCCGACTGTTCCGTCCTGATACACTTCATCCGCATAAAGATAATATTTACCGTCATCCGATCCCGGTATTGAACTTGCTGATATGTTTACCACAACATCGCCGCCCTGAATAGTACAGGAATTTATGCTCACTACTCTTCCTGCTGCTTCTGAAACGGCTGCGGCACCATCTGTCACAACGCTGCTGTATCTGCCGGCACATGCAACAGTTACAACGGTCATGATCCCCACCATGATCTTCTTAATCAAACTATTGTTTTTCACACCTGACCTCCGTTAATCTGCTTTTATGCATTTATGATCGCATCGGTAAAGCCTGTAAGCTGCTCTGCGTCAGAAGAGTGAAGCGCGCTCTTTATCGTAAGTATATTCTCAAGAACCGTCACATTCTTAAGCTGAGACAGCCTCTCCGACATCAGCTTGCCCGATACAGGCGCCCAGGTTCCGTTCTGGGCAAGAGCAAATACCCTGTTCTGAACCGTAAGTGCCGCCATATCGGAAATTAAATTCTCCATCGGTGGATATATACCGTTGTTGTAAGTAGGGCACATAAGCACGATCTTCCTGCAGCGCCATACCTCTGCGATAAGGTAGGATACGTCCACTTTGGAGACATCATAAACCTTCACGTCTCCTGCCCCCTTGTCACGCAGGGATGCAGCTACAGCCTCCGCTGCGCTTGCTGTGTGTCCGTAAAGACTACCGTATATAACTATAACACTATCTGACTCAAATTCATAGGTGCTCCACTTCTGATACATGTCTGTAAAATACCCGATGTCCTTGCGCCAGATGGGTCCGTGGAGCGGAAGGATCATCTTTATGTCAAGGCCTTGGGCCTTCTTTAAAACTGCCTGCACCTGCATACCGTACTTTCCTACGATATTTGCGTAATATCTTCTTGCTGATGAAAGGAAGTCCTTCTCAAAATCATATTCATCCGCAAACACACCGCCGTCAAGAGCTCCAAAGGTTCCGAATGCATCTGCTGAAAGAAGCGCATTCGTATACTCATCGTATGCAAAAAGGACTTCCGGCCAGTGTACCATAGGCGCCGCAACAAAGCTGAAGGTGTGCTTTCCTGTAGAGAGTTTGTCACCCTCTTTGACCTCGAGCTTGTTGTATCCTTCCGACTCAGGGAAAAACTGCTTCATAAAGGTGAATGTCTTGGCTCCTCCCACAATTGTCACCTCAGGGAAAAGAGCTTTTACCTTCTCAATCTGCGAGCAGTGGTCGGGCTCCATATGAAGCACTACCAGATAGTCGAGCTTCCTTCCCGCAAGTACGCTCTTTAAGTTCTCGAGATACTGATCAGCCACTGTCACATCAGCAGTATCAAAAACAACGGTTTTCTCATCATCTACAAAATAGCTGTTGTATGACACTCCCTCCGGTATCGGAAAAATGTTCTCAAACCTTTCAAGTCTCCTGTCACTTGCGCCAATCCAGAAAATTCCTTCGGCAATCTCTTTTACGTTGTTCATTTACAGTCTCCTCTCAACTATTATTTTTTAAATTCAAGAATTGTCTTTTCTACTATCTTTATGTCTATCGGCTTTGAGACGTGTGCATTCATTCCTGCATCAAAGGCCTGCTGCACATCATCGGCGTAGGCGTTGGCCGTCATGGCTATTATCGGAATCCTCTGTGCCCAGTCTGTCTCTATGGCTCTTATGGCTGCTGCTGCCTCATATCCATTCATCACAGGCATCTGGATATCCATTAGGATCATATCGTAGTCGCCCTCTTTTGCTGCCTTGAACATCTCTACGACCTCCTGACCGTTGCATCCTCTTGTAACGCTCGCGCCCTCCATGCTCATCAGCTCGATCAGTATATCCGCATTGATATCGTTGTCCTCCGCAGCAAGGAACTTCATTCCCTCAAGCGGATTCCTTATCTCGACCTCTGTGTTCTTATTGGCCCTGCTGAATATATCTTCTATCAGCTGCTTAAAGATCGATACAAAGAAAGGCTTCTGCATGAGGTCATTGGCCCCCGCAGCCCTTACCTCATCCTCAATGGCGCCAAAGTCATCTGCCATGACAATGATAAGCGGATTGCTGCGCCTGTTCTTGGCTCTGATATCCCTTACTATCTCTGCAGCTGTCATGCTGCCAACCACATCGTCGATAATGATAACGTCAAAAGGCCTCTTCTCTTCTTCACTCGAATCCATGAGCCTTATCGCGCCAAACCCTGATGACGCTTCCATTACCTCTATGCTCTCATTCTCAAGGACGCTTGCTATCTGCTCGCACTCATCATGGTCAGCATTGATGAACAGCGCCCTTCCTATGCCATGTGCCTTCCAGAAGTCCTCGTTGGTCGTTTCTGCCACCTTAAGACGCAGGTTTACAATAAAGGTACTTCCCTTGCCCTCTTCGCTCTCTACGCGGATCGTTCCGCCCATGAGCTCTACCAGCGACTTGGTTATCGCCATTCCAAGTCCGGTTCCCTGTATTCCCTTGGTAGCGCCCTTGTCTTCTCTCGTGAAGGCATCAAATATCTTGTCCTTGTACTCAGGCTTCATTCCGATGCCGTTGTCCTTTATAGTAAAGGTTACGTTCTGGAAGCCCTCTGAGGATGATGAAGACTCGCTTATCGTAAACCAGATCTTTCCACCCTCCGGTGTATACTTTACAGCATTACCGAGGATATTTACCAGGATCTCATTTATCCTCTGCTTGTCACCCATGAACATATCGTGTTCCATATCCTCTACCCTTACGATATATTCCTGATTCTTGGCCTTTGCCTGAAATGTGATCACGGTATTGATCTCTTCAAGCAAAAGACCTATCGCCATCTCCTTGATATCGAGGGTCGTCTTGCCGCTCTCGATCTTACTCATATCAAGGACATCGTTAAGAAGAGATAACAGGTTCTTCGATGCCAGGGAAATCTTGTGTGTATACTCTCTTACCTTCTCCGGTTCCTCACTGTGCTTGTCGATCAGCAGGTTGAAACCGGTTATGGCATTCATTGGAGTCCTGAAGTCATGGGACATATTCGCAAGGAAGCTCGTCTTGGCCTTATTTGCGGTTTCAGCCGCGTTCAGGGCCTCCTGCAGCTGGTGGTTTCTTCTGATCTCCTGCGTTCTGTCATACAGGGCAAGCGCAAGTCTCTTACCCCCATCATCTATGGTGCTGATGATAACTCCCCTGTAGTACAGATGCTCATTGGTCTTTACATTTTGGAGCCTTATCTCCTCAATTAACTTTTCGCTGCCTCTCTCCATTGACTGCTCTATAGCATCATCAAGCCTGATTCCCTCACCCTCACGCTGCGCTTTTGCAAGCTTTCGGATATCTGCCTTGAGCTCATAGATTGGGATTCCCAGGACATGCTCTGCATTGGCGGTGATAAAACTGGCCTCATAGCTGCCTTCGTTTATAACTGCCAGAATATCGTTATTTTTTTCAACGACAAAGTCAAAGAGCCATTCCCTGTAATGGATATCATTCTCCTTTAGCAGGATCTGTTCCCTGTTCATCCTGTCAATCTCAAGAACCATATCATTTAAGGTGTCTGCCATCTCCTTCATTGAGGCAGAAAGCTGACCTATTTCATCACTGTTAGTGTCTTGATTCTCAATCCCGAAGTACCCGTTCTTGATCTCGTTGGCCATATTGTTTATGCTGTTAAGTCTGCCAGTCATCCAGTTGGAGAACTGTGTGCCCAGAAAGGCCGCAGCCACGAAAAGAATCGCTCCAAGAACGATAACCGTAAACAGTATCCTTAAAACATCAGCGGATATCTCACTCCTGTCTACGTAGTAATACATGTCCCAGCCATTTGAGATAGTGCCTGAGCTCGCAATAAAGTAGTCCCTGTCCGTCTCAAAGGAGTCCATTTTTTTCTCCTTAGACCGCTCAATGATCCTGTTGTCGAGATCTTTATTTTCTATTGGATTGTGACGTATTACATTTCCATAACCATCAAGTATGATTATCCCGTTATTAAGGTATGATCCCTGGCTTAATATTGAGAAAAAGTTCTCATTGTTTACTTTTAATGCGATCATTCCGATGCGCTTTGATGAGGTTGCCGCATCGAGAAGGCTCTTCATAAGGTATACCCCGCCTTCGCCGTCAACAACCCAGGTTGCTCCATACTCTGTCCCAGAGATCTCATACCATTCCTTTTCCTTGTCGGAAGAAGGTCTTAAAAGAAAATCCCCCATGTGGTCATACTCGATAAGATCAGAATATATGGTTATTGTGTCAATATTTCTGTCGCTGCTTAGGTAGTACCATATAAGCGGCTCGATATTGTCATTGAGCTCCTCCGTCAGTGTATACGGATCGGATTTAACGTTTTCCAGAGCTTTCCTGAAGCTGTCCTCGTAGGAAAAGAACTTTACGACATCATCCTCCCTCTTGGCATTGTTCTCAATGCCGTATGCAATGACATCGACATTTCCGATCATCGCTATCCTTGTCTGCTCAATGAGGTTCCTTCTGGCAACCGTGTATGAGTACACTCCAAGGATCATGATCGGAATTATGGTAAGCAGCATGATTGCTCTGATAACAGTTTTCCTTATGCTCTCAGACTTTATGAATCTCATAACCACGTTCATAGTGCGCTCCCTGCATCAGTTCGTATGCAAAATCTCAATTACTTTCCTGTCAACATTTTTTAGTGCAGCTCCAATGTCCTGTCTTCCCAGAAGAACTCTCTGAAACTCTCTTCCCAGCTGGTAATATGCTGCCTTATTAAGATCCTTGCCCCAGTCCATCCAGGGCGTGTAGGTCTGCCCCTTACTGATCATCTCTTCTATGCCGTCAAAGGTCTTTTCGTTCTCAAAAACCACATTTTTCAGATAAGTCTGGCTTCCCGGTCTGTCATGCCAAAGAGCTGTCTGTCCCTGCAGCGTAGCCAGTGCCTTAAGTACGCCCCTGGCCTGGTCTTTATATTGGGATCTTTTATTCAGTGCAAATCCGGCATCGCACCCGCCTATAACTGCCCTTCCTTCTTCGCCGAAAAATGGCATCGTACCTATATCCATCGATGGGTTAATACTGATTATCGCATTGTAGGTTTCCGGACCTCCGATGATCATTGCTGCCTTAGAATCTGTAAATTCATCGATTGCAGTCATGGCGTCTACCACATACATCTCTTTTGTCAGAATGTCGTGGTCAAGGAGCTTTTGGAAATCTTTAAGGAACGGTTCAAGCTCATCCAAAAAAGATGTCCTGCCATACTGAAGCCTGCCGCCAAAGCCTTTTCCCCTGTCAGTAGACAGGTAATCCGCCGCCACTGTAGCAAGTACAAGATCTGCAAGGGTATACGGACTCTTTAGGCTTATAGTGAGAGGTTTTACGCCTCTCTTGTCTCTGAGCTTTTCACAGCACTCAATGTAAGTATCAAAAGAATAGGGAACTCTGACATTGTTTTCTTCAAACATCTTCTTGTTGTAGTATATACACTCAAACTCGCCGGTACTTGGAACGGCATATATACAGTTGCCATACATAAAGGAATTCCTTGCAAAGTTATTAAAACCGTCACAGATATCGGTCACATCCTCAAAATAACCTGTGGCTGCGTGCTTTGTTGCCATCTCCCTGTCCACATATATAATGTCCGGTGCGTCGCCGCAGGATAGTTTGGCATCCATGATAGGCTCATAATTACTCTTGTCTACGTATTCAAATTCAATCTCATAGTTCGGAAATGCTTTGGCAAGAAATGCCTTGAAATATGTAAGATTATAGTCACTGTACCAGGTTGCTATCGTGATATGCGGTTTATCGACGTCCTTTGAGGGGACGTATTCTTTATCATCCGCTTCTGATTCCTCATTGGCAGCAAAAGACAGGCCCGCTCCAGTAAAAGTAGACACAAAAAGCGCACCTGCCAGATAAGCTATTGTACAAAAGAAAGAAATAAAGATATTTTTAAGCCTTCCGCCCCTCATTAGGATCCTCATCTAACCAATATCTTATTTATTTCCCCAACATACATGTAATGGTAATCCCCATTTTTGTAAAACTCCGACACAAGGGAATTATCGATAAAGCCGTTCTCCTCAAATTCCTGCCTGAACAGAACCTTGGCAGTCACAACCGCTCCGGCCTCATCAATAAATGGAATCCCGTCATCATAATTCACATTTAGTCTTGCATTAGCAATTTTGTCTTCATTTCGTCCGGATACCGCGCCAAGATATTTGAGCGCTCCGCGAAACTCCTTCTGGTTAAGGAAACTGAGTGAAAACTCTTTTGAGTCCTCAAGAAACTCCCGTGTATATCTGCTGTCTCTGACAAAAATAAAAACAACCCGCTTATTCCAAATGTATCCGACTCCTCCCCAGGACGCGGTCATAGAATTGACCTTGTCGCCTTTTGCTGCGGTAATAAGCATGCTGCCACCGTTAAAAGAAAAAGCTCCCTCATCAACATCAATTGGATCAACTGGCTGAAAAACGTGCATCTTTTTCCTCCGTTCCTTGTCTGAAATCAACTCAGAAATCTCTTATTTTGTCTTCCTCTGACAGTCCGGTATTTTCAATCTGTGTTATCGTTATATCGTAGCTGTAACTGTCGCTCACTTTAATAGTAACACGGTCACCCACCTTATGTCCAAGCAATTGTTTACCCAGTGGCGATTCTATACTGATAAGTCTCTTCAGCGAATTCTGGCGCATTGTCGTTACGATCTTGTAAGTCTCGAGACTTCCGTCCTCCTCAATTCTTACCGTAACCGACTTATTCATTCCGACTTCATCATCTTTTGCTTTATCATCTATAACCCGTGCAGTCTTTATCATTCGCTCAAGGAAACGTATCCTGCTCTCATTCTGGTTCTTGGCCTTCTTTGCAGCATAGTATTCAAAATTCTCGGACAGATCGCCCTGAGCCCTTGCTTCCTTGACATGCTCCAGGAGTTCTTTTCTGACCACCACCTTGCGGTGTTCTATCTCTGCTTCCATATCCTCAATATCTTTTTTAGTCAGTTCGTTGTTCATATCATCCCCCTTATCATTAATGCAAAGAAAGGGTAAAGCACAGGCTTTACCCTTCCCGGAAATTCTAAAAGATTTGCATCAAGCCTTTCCAACTGATCCGAAGAGCTCCATTTTCTCCTTAACGGTAGCCTTGATAGCCTCAGCGCCTGGAGCAAGAAGCTTACGAGGGTCAAAGCCCTTGCCTTCAAGATCCTTACCAGCCTCTATGTACTTACGTGTAGCATCTGCAAATGAAAGCTGACACTCAGTATTAACGTTGATCTTGGATACTCCGAGGGTGATAGCTTTCTTGATCATGTCTGCAGGAATTCCTGTGCCGCCATGAAGAACGAGAGGCATAACACCTGTCTTCTGCTGGATAGCATCGAGAACGTCGAATCTAAGTCCCGGCCATCCTTCAGGATATTTGCCGTGGATGTTGCCGATGCCGGCTGCAAGCATATCTACTCCGAGATCTGCAATCCTCTTGCACTCGTCGGGATCAGCACACTCGCCCATTCCAACAACGCCGTCTTCCTCGCCGCCGATAGAACCAACCTCAGCCTCGATGGAAATGCCAAGCTGATGTGATACATTAACGAGCTCAGATGTCTTGGCTACGTTCTCCTCGATATCGTAGTGAGAACCGTCAAACATGATGGATGTGAATCCGGCCTTGATGCACTTATAGCATCCGTCGTATGTGCCGTGATCGAGGTGAAGAGCAACAGGTACTGTGATTCCAAGGCTCTCATCCATAGCCTTAACCATTGCAGCAACTGTTGTAAAGCCTGTCATGTACTTACCTGCACCCTCAGATACGCCGAGGATTACAGGAGACTTGAGCTCTTCTGCAGTAAGAAGAATTGACTTTGTCCACTCGAGATTGTTAATGTTGAACTGGCCAACTGCATAGTGGCCTTCTTTTGCTTTTACAAGCATGTCTTTAGCAGATACTAACATTTGATTTCTCCCCTTTTCGTGTAGTATTGATGGTTAAAAATAATTATATACTTGTAATCTTTGAGTGTCAAAAATATCTGTAATTTCCGTATCAAAACTCAATGATATTGTCAGACCAGAATTCTTCGTCGGATACAGCGCCATAGCTGTCGTAGCGCAGCACGTAGCCTGTATTCCTTGTCATTGTAAGCGACAAAACTCCGTTCTTGACGGTCTTCATTGTCTCAGAGGTGTCATATCCCTTACCGTCAGAGCATATGAGCTGCCTGCATTTTGCGTCTTTGGGGATACCAAGCGGCCAGACTTCTATCTCCCTTGTCACCTCAAAGCTGTTGTTGTTGATCGCAACTATCGTAGCTGCAGTCCTGTTAAATCTGCCGTACACGATGATATTGCTCTCTGCAAAGAGCTCTCTTAGAGAACCTGTCCTGAGCTCCGGGCACTCCTTGTGGATCTTTATCATCTCTTTGTGGAATCCGATCATCTGTCTGTCCTCGGATCCCCAGGGATAAGTGCGCCTGTTGTCAGGATCTGTAAAGCCGCACACTCCTGCCTCATCGCCATAGTATATAGTAGGTGCACCGGGCCAGGTCATCTGAACCATCACAGCCTGTCTCATCTGGTACTTCCTGATTCCGGTATTGGCCGATTCCGGCATCATTGTGTCGCTTCGTCCCACCTTCTGGCTGGTTCTTGTAAGAAATCTTGAGTGATCATGGTTGGACAGCTCATTCATAGCGGTGTAGAGAGAAGGCATAGTAAAGTTCTCGCCGCCGGCGTACATCATGGTGTCAAAGAACTCCCTGGCATTACCAACCCTGATCGGCCTGAATTCATCGCTGTGCTTGTCCATGCCGGTAAGGAACCATGTAAGCGGCTCCATAAAGGCATCATAGTTCATTACCGTATCCCACTCATCGCCCATAAGCCAGTCCCTGGACGGTCCGTAGTGTTCTGCCAGTATTATCGCTTCGGGATTGGCCTTTTTGACTTCCTTCCTGAATCTCTTCCAAAATCTGTGGTTGTACTCCGGTGAGTGGCCAAGATCTGCTCCAACATCAAGTCTCCAGCCGTCGGCACAAAAAGGCTCCGAAACCCATTTTTTGCCGATTCCGATGATATAATCCTCCAGCTCCTTTGATCCCTCATAATTAAGCTTTGGCAGTGTATCATACCCCCACCACCCGTCGTAGTTGTCATTGCACGGCCAGTTTCCGCCGTTAAAGGCAAAGAAGCTTCTGTACGGACTGTCGGATGCAATATAGGCGCCCTTCTGATACCCCTTGGCGTCCTCATATATTCGCTCTCTGTCCATCCACTTATTAAAAGAACCGCAGTGGTTGAAAACGCCATCAAGGATCACCTTTATATCTCTCTTGTGCGCCTCTGCGACAAGCCTTGCAAAGAGCCTGTCACCGGCTTCGAGATTTCTTTTGTTTGTCACCCTCTGTATATATCTTGATGCCTTCCTGTTGTCCCTTTCGTTGTCGCCAAGAACGTCTCCCCGATCCTCAACAATCTTTCCAAAATGCGGGTCTATATGGTCATAGTCCTGTGTGTCATATTTGTGCGAAGAGGGAGAAACAAAGATCGGGTTAAAATATATCGCATCAATTCCAAGATCCTTCAAATAGTCCAGCTTTTGTATGACACCTTCCAGATCCCCTCCGTAGAACTCACAGAAATCACTGCCCGGATCCGGATACTGGTCCCAGTCATCGACCTTTTTACACAAAAGACCGTTGTATGAGTACTCAGCTGTAAGTACATCGTTAGATCTGTCCCCGTTAAAAAACCTGTCGACGAAGATTTGGTACATCACCGCGCCCTTGGCCCACTCAGGCGTCGAAAATCCCGGTATGACCATGAACCTCATACTGTCCTTGATGTCATCCACCACTCCTCTCTTGTCATAAA
Organism: uncultured Butyrivibrio sp.; assembly: GCA_946536145.1. Lineage (GTDB taxonomy): Bacteria > Bacillota > Clostridia > Lachnospirales > Lachnospiraceae > Butyrivibrio. Next base: position 38,163 of record CAMNEA010000012.1, on the reverse strand, counting down.
AGAAATGGCTGTCATCCCTGCCTGTTATCTCAAAATAATAGATAAAAGGATCTTTTCCAATGTTCACCGATACATCGAAGTAGTCAAATTCACTGTCAGTCTCCCGGCACTTCATTCTCCTGTATTCAGACCCAAACCGCAGCAGAACCTCTTTGGCTTCGCCGCGGGCACACCTGAACCTGAAGTCTGTGATACGGTTCACATCGGGTTCTGCAGGTCTTAGATAATCCATTGTCATGTCATGGAAAAAAGCTGCTTTGTTCATATACTACCAATCCTTAAAATTACTATAATGCAAAAAAGACAGCCGGCTAGCTGTCTTTTTAGAGAAGGTATTTCTTTCTTATGGGGTATAGCAAAAAACTATATAATGTATTGGGGGGTTACGCATATTATACTAGCACCCCTCACACCCCGCGTAAAGACTAATACTTCACAAAATTACTAAAAACAGCTGGATGTTTTTGTGCAATATGCACTATTATATTTCTACTTCCACATCGTCGTCTATTTCTTTCCCCTCAAAAAGCGCTTCAAATTCCTCTCTTTGCAGTTTCTCTTTGACAATGAGCAGTTCTGCACTCTTATGAAGTACGTCCTCGTACCTGAGGATTATCTCCCTGGCCTTGGTATAGCACTTGTCAATGATTGTCTTTACTTCCTTATCGATCTCTCCAGCAACAAGCTCCGAATGTTTCTTGGTGTGTGAGATATCATATCCGATAAAGACATCCTCTTCATTGTCATCATAGTTGACAACTCCGATATTGCCGCTCATTCCGTACTTGGTCACCATACTTCTCGCTTCCTGGGTCGCCTTCTTGATATCGCTTGAAGCTCCGGTCGTTATATCACCAAATACGATTTCCTCGGCTATCCTTCCTCCGAGTGATACCATGATGTCCTGAAGCATCTTGCGCTTGGTAAGGAACATGTCATCATTCTCTGGAAGCGGCATCGTATATCCTGCTGCCCCAAGTCCCGTCGGAATGATGGAGATCGTGTGCACAGGTCCCACCTCCGGAAGGACATGGAAAAGAATGGCATGTCCCGTCTCGTGATATGCCGTGATCTTTTTCTCCTTATCAGAAATTATCCTGCTGTGCTTCTCTGTACCTATGCCAACCTGGATGAATGCCTTGCTGATATCTTCCTGTTTGATGAACTCCCTGTTGTCAACAGCGGCATTGATCGCTGACTCATTCAGAAGGTTCTCAAGATCTGCCCCTGTAAAGCCTGCCGTAGTCTGCGCCACCTGTTTGATGTTCACATCCTCCGCAAGAGGCTTATTCCTTGCATGTACCTTAAGTATCTCTTCTCTGCCTCCAACATCAGGCCTCGATACGGTTATCTTTCTGTCAAATCTACCCGGCCGCAGGATTGCAGGGTCGAGTATATCCACCCTGTTGGTGGCTGCCATCACGATGATCCCCTCGTTTGTGCCAAAGCCGTCCATCTCGACAAGCATCTGGTTGAGAGTCTGCTCCCTCTCATCATGGCCTCCGCCCATTCCGGTTCCACGCCTTCTGGCAACAGCATCTATCTCATCTATAAATACAATACATGGTGAGTTCTTCTTGGCTTCCGCAAAGAGATCCCTGACTCTCGAGGCGCCGACACCGACAAACATCTCAACGAAGTCAGATCCCGATATGCTGAAAAAAGGAACTCCGGCTTCTCCCGCAACCGCTCTTGCAAGGAGTGTCTTACCGGTTCCCGGTGCGCCCTCAAGCAGTACTCCTTTAGGGATTCTTGCTCCTACCCTGGTAAATTTCTCAGGTGCCTTGAGGAATTCAATGATCTCTGCAAGCTGCTCTTTTTCTTCCTTGAGTCCGGCAACCTCGTTCAAAGTAACCTTGTTGTCCTCTCCGGTAGACATCTTGGCGCGGCTCTTGCCAAAGTTCATCATCTTGCTGTTTCCGGAGCCGGAATTCTGCATTCCGGAAAACATTGAAAAGACAAACACCATCACTATAAGACCGACGATGATCGGTATTATCCCGCTGATAAGGATATTCTCTGACGGAACATCCCTCACTTCAAGAGCTACGCCGCTCTCTGACAGATAACTCTCAATGGAAGTGACATCCGTTGAATAAAATACGACATCATCGCTTCCGTCAGTGAAGCTTACCCTGACAGAACCTGTGGGTGTCTCCGCATTTGGCATGATAACGGCATATCTGACCCTCTTGGCTGCCACGTCGCTCTCGAGCTGGCTTCGTGAATACGAATTAGTCCTGCTGTCCACAAATCCTCTTCCATACTCCAGGATCACCACTGCAACCAGCAGAACAATTACAAACGCAAAAATAGTATTGAAATTTCTTGAACGATTCAATTTAGATAACCCCTTTTACAATACTTTATCTCAGATCAGTTAAACTCAACGACACCGATGTAAGGCAGATTGCGGTATCTCTGATCATAGTCAAGTCCATATCCCACAACAAACTCATCGGGGATCTCAAATCCGGTATAGTCAACCTTTACATCCGTTACTCTGCGCTCAGGCTTATCGAGCAGAGTACATAGTCTGATGCTGGCAGGTCCTCTGTCACCGAACATCTTAAGAAGATATGAAAGTGTACGTCCGGAGTCCACAATATCCTCAACAACGATGACGTGTTTGTCCTTGAGGGGTTCATCGAGATCCTTGACGATCTTGACAACACCGCTTGACTTGGTGGAACTTCCATAGCTTGATGCGGACATGAAATCCATGGTAACAGGAATTGTCAGCCTCTTGGCAAGTTCACACATAAAAAACACTGCGCCCTTGAGCACACATACAAGATGAACAGTCTCGCCGGCATAATCCCTGCTTATCTGAGCTCCCAGCTCCTCAATCCTCTTGTCCACTTCTTCTTCAGATAGTAACGTACGTACAGATTCAGCCATTTGTATTTCCTCCGTTCATAATAGTTATAGCAAGAATTCTTTCAGTATCGATTCCCACTTTACAAATATCACAGCGCCTGTATCCCGGAACCCACAGGACTTCATTGCCATCAGCAAGTATGTACATCAGATTCCTCTCTCTCTCAGGAATCTTTTCATCTGTCATGAATTTGGCAAGCCGCTTTTTATGAATGCCATCCTTCTGGCTGATGGAAATTACATCCATCTTCTTTCTGGTTCTGAAAACAACTGCTTGTATTCTATCATAATCGAACCATTTAGTATATGCGCCGCCGGGAATGCCCGCTGCCTTATCATAGGCAAAAACCTCTGCCCTGACCTGTCCAAGCCTCGGAACAGCAACTATAGTTTCCTCTCCCTCCCGAAGTTTCAACGGTATTGGCAGCATTTCGGGAGTATCGTTTCCTCTTTTCCCGATAAAAAAACTGTCATAATTTCTCTCGGCAATCAGTCCGTAGGGAAGACTGACGCAGGCACTTCCGCATTTTCCGTCAATCAGTTCAAGGACATCCGTGAGGTGTTCGTAAGAAAAGTCCTTTCTTGAAGCTATGAGTTGCTCAAAGCAGATAAGGATGATATTCTTACGGATTATCTCAGGCAGCGGCCTTATATTACCAAGGTCAGCCCTCAGTCCCTCCTTTTCTTTCTCGAAGCTTATCTCAAATTCTTTTTTTGCAACACTCCTTATATATTCCTCCGCCTCGCTGACGGATGCGGCTGCCCTGCACATATGGCTGATGCTCTTTGAATTGATACTCCTTTCAAACTCGGGGAGTATACAATTGCGTATTATATTTCTGGTGTGTTCATTCTCAAAATTCGTCCTGTCCGTGCAAAAGGGCTGTCCTCTCCTCTCAAGGTACTCCTCGATCTCTGCGCGGCCAACGCCAAGGAGCGGCCTTATTATCATATCCCTTACCGGCCTTATAGCTCCTGCCCCCCTTAGTCCCGATCCCCTGGAAAGGTTCATAAGCAGTGTCTCTGCCACGTCATTCTGGTGATGGGCTACAGCTATGCGCCCCGCACCAAGTTCTTTTGCATAATCGGTAAAAGCCCTGTATCTTATCTGACGCCCGGCTTCCTCTTCGGTGATCCCTCTCCTCTTTGCTATCCTCGGAACGTTTTCACAGACAACTCTTATCGGGATGGCGCGTTTGCTGCAGTAATCTTTTACAAACTGCTCATCCTCTGCCGCTTCCTGTCTTATCCCGTGATTTACGTGAAGAGGTCTTAAATCTATTTTAAGAATATCCCGCAGTTCGCCAAGAACATCCATGAGAGCTGTGGAATCTGCGCCTCCGGAGAAACCCACTACAATGATATCCCCCGTACAAATCATTTTGTTGTCCTGTATAAACTCAAGAACCTTCTTAGCAAAAATATCCATTGTACCTACCAAAGTAAAAGCGCAGACCTCATACGACCTCCGTACGTGAGTCTGCGCTCAATCTCAAAAATCATTATCCATCAGTGTTCTTAAAGATAATCTCACCCGGATAAACGAGACCCAGCTTTTCTTTAGCTGTATCCTCTATATATTTACGTGTATGTGTATACCGCTCGAACTCTTCGATATCCTCGGAGCGCCTGGTCTCTGAATCGATCTGCTCAAGAAGTGCGCTCTCTCTTGCCTGATATTCACTTGCCTTCTGCATTAATCCGACACTCTTGATCGAAACAACCGTCACAAGAATAAGAACCACTATACTGGCCCAGACAATGCCTGCACTGTTCTGAAAGCGGCGCCTTTTATAGCGAGCCCTGTTTGCCATATTGTACCCCACAATAATTTTTCTATAATTCTATTCTAATACACCATTTTTGCCCGTGTCAATCGGTGCTACAGCTTTAGATATACCTGTAGAGGTTTCCAACATCCTCTTTGTGAACCGTCTCCTGAACATCCAGTACTTCCACTGCCACATCTTTATTTCCAAAGCTGATCGTGATCTTATCTCCGACCTTTACTTCAGTCCCCGCCTTGGCCGCTTTTCCGTTTATCATCACCCTTCCGGCATCGCATGCCTCATTCGCAACGGTTCTTCTCTTTATAAGTCTGCTGACTTTTAGGTATTTATCAAGTCTCATCATCTTCTCCCCCGGCACTTTCCTTTGTGCCGACTTCATCATCTTCTATGATCTCTATTTCTTCTTCGTCTGCTGTTTCTTCATCAGCAGCTTCTTCATCGCCTGCGTCCTCATCACCCGCGATGACTTCTGTATCTTCATTGTCATCAAGTATTATGACGATCTCTTCGTCTTCATCTTCCTCATCTTCCGGCTGCGATACCTCTGCGTCATCTTCCCCAAGATCGATGACAACCTCCTCATCGTCGTCGTCACTGTCTGAGTCCGTGACATCCTCGTCTTCATATTCCCCATCTTCTATATCGTCATATCCGCCATTAATCTTTACAAGTTCAGGGAAAGTATAATTGAGGCTCACTTCTTCTGAGTCTACATTAACGCGGTAGCTCTTGGTCTGGCACCCATCCTTTTTGAGGATGACTTCATGCGAACCCGATATCTTGGTAATGCTCGTCGGCACCATACCTATATAGGTTCCGTCGAAATACACTTCCGCTCCATAGGGCTCATCAAAATATATCTTGTATCCCTCAATGACCTTATTGGCGTTTGCGCCGCCCGCATTCTGGGCAGACTGGACAGATGAATACTTTGATGCAGCCGAAACCGCGCTCGAAGATCTGTCTTTGGAAGCTGCATAGCTGCTGCCCGAAGTGTAGCTGTCCTGTGAAGAAGCTGCTAAAGACGCAGAGGATGAAGCCTCTGATACACTCTGCGACGAAGCAGACGATTCGTCCTCCTCCTTCTCGAGCTCTATCTGCACAACAGATTTCGCGGTACCTACCTTGAGGTACTTATTCTGTGTCAGATAGCCCTCCGCCATGACCTTAAGACTGTGATATCCGTACTTTACAGACTGGGGAACCCCGTTCAGCATTTTCTCTCCGTCAACGAATACCTCTGCCGTATCCGGCGTTATCTCAAAAGTCACCATTCCCTCTTTGGGCTTGGAGATTTTTACCTTACTCGTATCCACAACAGTCTCCTGATTGCGGCTGATGTTTATCTCAGACTGGTAACTTGCCCCGTTCCCGATAATCTGCAGGTTGTAATCTCCCTCAGGGGCAGAGAGGAGCATATTGGGCGATATCCTGTGTATAACTTCATTGTCAAGTTCGATCCACGCCCCTACGAGGCTGTGCTGTTCGACAACATCGCTCGACAGGCTCACATATCCATGCCCTCCGGTGACTACTATGCTGTATATCTCACGGTCTATCCCATAAGCGGTGATCGTGTCCGTCGCAAGAATATCCTCTGCAAGCGCAAGGTTGCCCTCTGCCATCACAAGCGTCCTTTCGTCAATCTTGAAAAGATCTCCCTTTATCCGCGCTGTTCCGTCTCCCCTTGTCAGCTCATGATCTCTTGTATTCTCGATCACCCAGGCATCACCATTAACGTTAAGGGATGTGATCAGCTTAGTGCTCTTTAGGAACTTCACATCGACTATCTGCCCGGGCTCAAGGAGCGATGCCGAGAGAACCGTACCTCGAATATCATACATCATGCTTGTATTGTCATAGCTTAGTGTATAAGTTTTGCCGGTCTTGTGATTTCTTAAGCGGATCTGTCTTTTCTCGGCATCGACCGATCTGATTGAGGCAGTATCTGCTGAGTCATATTTGCCGATCATTGAGATGGTCACCTTACCGGTTCCCTGTTCCTGCGCATAACAAGGTATGCCGGATATCAGAAATCCCACAAGAAAAAGAGAAGCGACGGCTTTTATACAACGTATGAAATTACCTCTTTTACTGATCCGGATCATTTCATAAACCTCTTATTTAATCTGTCTTTGTCAAGCAGATATTCTCTGGTATTGTGCCCCGGTTCATCAAGGACGTCTTTAAGCATCTTATCCAGTATTTCTCCGAGCTTTTTACCCGGTTTAACACCCAGTTCTATCAGATCCCTGCCTCCAACGGCAAGGGTCCTTAAGCTTACACAGTCCCCGTTATCCAAAACCTGCTGATAGACCCTTCTGCAGTCCTCTATGAGCTTTAGTTTCTCGTCGCGCATATATTCGCTCTGCGCCATGGTGTCTGCGTATCTTATATCAAAAAGATACGGAAAATCCCTCTCTCCGATCATGTGAATGGCTCTTCGAACGCTCTTACCCGTGGCGGGGAACCTCACATCGTGGTATCTGACCAGGTTGCAGACTCTGTCTGTAGTATCCCTGTCGAACTTAAGGCGCTTTAGTATGTCACGGGCAATCTGTGTGCTCTTTTCTTCATGGCCGTAAAAATGTGTTGTCCCGTCTTCATCAGTGGACAGCGTAGAGGGTTTTCCAAGGTCATGCATCAGCATGGTAAGGCGCAGGATCCTGTCTGCTCTGACATTTTCAATAGATACAACGATATGCTCTCCGACAGAATACCTGTGATGTATGTTTTCCTGCCTTGTCTCCATGCAGGCATCAAACTCGGGAAGTATGATCTTTGTGATCCCAAGCTCATAGGCGCACCTAAGCCTCCCCGGGTTATCTGATACAAGGAGCTTTACAAGTTCCTGCTGAATTCTCTCGGCACTTATCTTCTTGAGACTGTCTGCCAGTTCCTTTATCGCCTCCCTTGTCCCCTGCTCTATCTCATAGTCAAGCTGAGCTGAGAACCTTACAGCTCTCATCATCCGAAGGGCGTCCTCGGAAAATCGCTCTAAGGGATTGCCTACACACCTGATAATGTGGTCTTTTAAATCCTTTATCCCGCCAAAGCGGTCTATCAGACCCTCTTCTTCATTGTAGGCCATGGCATTTATGGTAAAATCTCTCCTCTTCATATCCTCTGTGAGATCTCTGGTAAAAGTCACCTCTCTTGGATGTCTGTGATCCTCATATTTCCCGTCTATCCTGTAGGTAGTTATCTCATAGCCCTGTTTTCCAATCATTACAGTGACAGTGCCATGCTCAATTCCTGTATCTATAGTCCTTTTAAAAAGCTGTTTTATATCCGAGGGCGTGGCATTGGTAGTTATATCCCAGTCCTTGGGTTCTATTCCAAGAAGCGCATCCCTAACACACCCTCCGACAATATATGCCTCATACCCTGCATTGTGGATGGTGTCCAGTATAATTTTGCAATTCTCCGGCATCTTAATAATCATACCTTCATGATAGCCCAAAATACGCGCTTTGTGAATAATAGAGAGTAAAAAACCCGGCCGCTCTTATTATGCAGCCGGGACACGGTATCTGAATTATTATCAATATGCTCTTCCCCAGTAGACCATCTTTGTAGCGCTCTTTCCGCACATTACGCAGCTGTCTGAGAGCTTTTCCTGCTCGAAGGGAATGCATCTGCTGGTTGCCGAAAACTCCTCTTTGATCTTGTCTTCGCACTCCTGGCATCCGCACCACATTGCCTTTACAAAGCCCTTAGTTTCCTTAAAGGCCTCAGCGAACTCCTCCTTGTTGTGAGCAGCAAAGGTGTGCTCCTCGAGGTGCTTTTTAGCCCTTGCGAACATATCATTCTGGATCGCGTCAAGAAGCTCACCAATCTTCTGTGGAACCTCGTCAATCGAAACGACACTCTTTTCTCTGGTATCTCTTCTTACAAGGATGCAGCTGCCCGCCTCGAGATCCTTGGGACCTATCTCGATCCTTACGGGTATTCCTCTCATCTCCTGCTCAGCGAACTTAAAGCCCGGTGTCCTGTCTGTATCATCTGTCTTGACCCTGAAGTCTGCAAGGCTCTCCGCAATCTTATATGCTGCGTCAAGAACCCCTTCCTTCTTCTGCTGGATAGGGATAACAACTACCTGCACAGGCGCGATCTTAGGAGGAACAACAAGACCGGAATTATCTCCGTGAACCATTATCATTGCTCCTATTGTCCTGGTAGTGAGTCCCCATGAGGTCTGGCAGACATAGTGGAGCTTATTGTCTTTTCCTGCGTACTGGATATCGAAAGCCTTGGCAAATCCGTCTCCGAAGTTGTGGCTTGTCGCACTCTGAAGGGCTCTTCCGTCGTGCATAAGGGCTTCTACAGTATATGTGGCCTCAGCACCTGCAAATTTCTCCTTATCTGTCTTCTGCCCCTTGATAACAGGGATCGCCATATCATTCTCAAGGAAATCAGCGTATACATTCAGCATCTGCTGAGTGCGCTCCTCAGCCTCCTCCATTGTTGCATGGGCGGTGTGACCTTCCTGCCACAAGAACTCCCTGCTCCTTAAGAACGGTCTTGTCTCCTTCTCCCAGCGAACTACGCTGCACCACTGGTTAAGGATCTGCGGAAGATCCTTGTAGGAATGGATCTCTCCCTTGTAATAGTCACAGAACAGCGTCTCTGAAGTAGGACGCACGCAGTATCTCTCTGTAAGCGGCTCAAGCCCGCCATGTGTCACCCATGCTACTTCCGGAGCAAATCCTTCCACGTGATCCTTCTCCTTCTGAAGAAGTGACTCTGGGATAAACATGGGAAGATAGGCATTCTGGACACCTGTTGCTTTGAATCTTGCATCAAGATGCTTCTGGATAAGCTCCCAGATCGCGTATCCGGCGGGCTTAATCACCATGCATCCCTTGATATTTGAGTAACTGACAAGATCTGCCTTAATGCAGACGTCGGTATACCACTGGGTAAAATCCTCATCCATAGAGGTTATTTCTGAAACAAGTTTTTTATTATCAGCCATCGTCTAAGTCTCCTGTGTATTTTATATCTAAAAAATTTAGCCATTATTTGGGATATTGTCAAGGTTTCTTACTATATAATAGAGAAAAAGAAATCAGGGGACAGTCATTCTGCTCTTTTGTTGAGCATATGACCATCCCCTGATTCCATCTGTTCATTTAAGGTTTATAAAGGAAATACGTCATGGCGAACGTAAATCGGCATTTTTGATCAGCGGTTAAGCTCGCTGGTGGGACCATCTGCATTGTGGTTTCTGATAATGCTGTCTATCTGTGCAAGATCGCAGGCCGGCAGATCTCCCGGAATCGTATTCTTGACGCTTGATGTGGCATTGCCGTAGGCAAGAGCCTTCGCCGGATCATTATATTTGAGGATCCCGTAAAGTACTCCCGATACGTATGCATCCCCCGAACCAATCCTGTCTATTACATCTATATCCATATATGGTTTTTCGGTAAAGAATTCATCGGTCTCAGCGCTGTAGATCGTGGATGTGAAATTGTGCTTTCTCGGGCTGATGACCTGCCTCTGGGTTGTGCACACGATCTTGACCGGATACTCCGTCGTGTAGCTCTTCATAATATCCGACAGCTCGCCCTCTTTCTGCATCATGCGCCTTGAGGTCTCCTCGGATACGAAGAGTACATCAATATAGGGAAGGATAGACTTTATCGTACTGCGGGCCTCTTCTTCACTCCAGAGGTTTGCTCTGTAGTTGCAGTCAAAAGATACAATCGCTCCGCTCTCTTTAAAGCGGCGTATCATCCTGGTCGCAACATCGCAGGTGCTCTTTCCAAGGGCAAGTGTTATACCGCTTGTATGGAACATCCTGGCATTTGTGTAGACACTCTCGGGTATCTCGTCAAAAGATATCCTTGTGATGGAAGAGTTCATCCTGTCATAGACGATCGAAGGCTTTCTGGGAGCTGCTCCGTTCTCATAGTAGTAGATCCCAAGTCTTGCCTCAGGCGAGTCATCATATATAAGATAGTCGTCTGATACACCTTCAAATCTTATCCTGTTCTTGATGAAGGTTCCCAGGGCATTTTGTGGAAGTCTCGATATCACGCCGGTACGAAGCCCCAAAAGAGCGACGCCGGACGCAACATTGAGCTCGGAACCGCCTGCCCTCTTATCGAACACATCTCCCCTGGTCATAAGCTCGTAATTAGGTGGGGAAAGACGAAGCATAATCTCTCCAAAGGTTAAAAGATCAAATTTCCCGTCTCCCATGGCAGGCCTCCTTTGAAATCATCAAACACTACACTTCAGTAAAATACTGATGATTCTATAATAAGCAATAGGAAACTCTAATGTAAGCGCTTTCATTGTCTGAAATATGGAATATGTTGAACAGAAAATTTCCCTACAGACGAGAGGTATCCTTCTCATTATAGCCAGAAAGGACTACGCCTCCTTTTTTGATACTCTCCCTTACATCTATGATCCTCTGGTTCTCAGATCCCCTGAACCTTAGCATCAGATTTCTCTTATCCTCTATGAATTCACCGTCCACCAGTATATCCGTCATCGAAAGTATTGCCATGGTGTCTTCGCTGTGGCATCTCTTATTGGCAGGATCGGTAAGCTCCTCCCACAGATAGCCCGAATAGATCCACACACTTGCCCCGGGGACTTCCTTTTTTACCCGCTCAAGCAGGGGTCTGATCTCCTTTTGATTGACTATCTCCATAGGCTCGCCTCCCAGGATAGTCAGGCCGGCAATATAAGGGGGCTTTAGCGATTCTATGATCTCATCCTCTACCTCTTTTGTGTACGGCTCCCCGTAGCCAAAATCCCAGGTCACCTCATTAAAACATCCTTTGCAGTGATGCGTGCACCCGGACACAAACAGCGCTGTCCTGCACCCTGCCCCGTTTGCCACATCATTATAGTAAATCTGTCCGTAATTCATAGTCATATCCTCATATATAACGCGAGCCGGGAATTTACTCCCGGCTCGTTCACCCCCTGCAATACCCACACGGGTATATGCTTTTGAATCCAAGATTCAAAAATGTCCAAACAGACTTTAAAGACGACTTCGTCGAAATGCCTGCTTAACTTTCTTCCTGCTAAACCCAAAACCGGTGCGGATTTCTGATTATACGCTAAGCTTTGGATTGCTCATGTGGAGAACTCTCTCCTTGATCTCCTGTGTGCGGCCCTGATTCCAGAACTGCGTCCCGATGTAGCCACAGGTACGCCTTGCAACATTCATCTTGTTCTGATCGCGGTTACCACAGTTTGGGCACTCCCAGATAAGTTTCCCGTCAGTGTCGGTAACTATCTTGATCTCACCGTCGTATCCGCAGCACTGGCAGAAATCAGACTTGGTGTTGAGCTCTGCGTACATGATGTTCTCATAGATATATTTCATAACCGAGATAACTGCCTCAAGGTTGTTGTTCATATCGGGAACTTCCACGTAGCTGATGGCTCCACCCGGTGAGAGCGCCTGGAACTCAGACTCAAACTTAAGCTTGGTAAATGCATCAATCTGTTCGGTCACATGCACATGGTAGCTGTTGGTGATGTAGTTCTTGTCTGTGACCTCAGGGATGATGCCAAATCTCTGCTGAAGAGCCTTCGCAAACTTGTAGGTGGTTGACTCAAGCGGTGTTCCGTAGAGACTGAAGGAAATATTGGTTGCCGCTCTCCACTTTGCGCACTTGTCATTGAGGAACTGCATTACCTTAAGAGCAAAGTCTTTTCCCCTTGGATCAGTATGGGATACACCCTTCATGTATTTGGTACACTCACAGAGTCCCGCGTATCCAAGTGAGATCGTCGAATAATTGCCGTAAAGAAGCGGATCTATCTTTTCGCCCTTGCCCAGTCTTGCAAGTGCGCCGTTCTGCCAAAGTATCGGCGCAACATCAGAAGGTGTTCCAAGGAGCCTTCTGTGTCTGCACATAAGTGCTCTGTAGCACAGCTCTGTCCTCTCCTCGAGGATCGACCAGAACCTGTCCTCATCCTTGGCTGACGAGCAGGCGACATCAACAAGATTCAGTGTAACCACTCCCTGATTGAATCTTCCGTAGTATTTGTGGCTGCCTTCAACATAGTTGAGTGCGTGCGCCTTATTTCCTGCATTGCAAAGACCCTCTGCAAGATCTTCGTTGTCGGGCGTAAGGAATGATCTGCATCCCATGCAGGGATATACATCGCCTTTTTTGAGCTCCTTCATCTTCTTGGCCGAGATATAATCCGGAACCATCCTCTTGGCAGTACACTTGGCAGCAAGCTCTGTCAGATACCAGTATTTGGAATCTTCATTTATATTGTCCTCATCAAGAACATAGATAAGCTTCGGGAATGCAGGTGTGATGAGCTGTCCTTTTTCATTCTTGACACCCATGATGCGCTGCCTGAGCATCTCCTCTATCACCATCGCCAGATCTTCCCTGGTCTGTCCCTCCGGAACCTCGTCAAGATACATATATACTGTGATGAAAGGCGCCTGACCGTTGGTGGTCATAAGTGTGATGACCTGGTACTGAATGACCTGGCATCCTCTCTCTATTTCCTTCTTTACACGCATCTCTGCGATCTCATCGACCTGCTTCTTGTTGATCTTCATCCCTGCGGTTTCAAACTCAAGGGCAACTTCCTTGCGGAACTTCTGTCTGCTTATATCGACAAAGGGAACCAGATGAGAGAGTGTTATGCTCTGACCACCGTACTGCGAGCTCGCGATCTGCGCAATTGCCTGGGTAGCAATGTTGCACGCCGTTGAAAAGCTCTTGGGACGCTCTATCATAGTCTCTGAGATGACCGTTCCGTTCTGAAGCATATCCTCGAGGTTTACAAGGCAGCAGTTGTGCATATGCTGTGCAAAGTAATCTGCATCATGGAAGTGGATAAGACCCTCTTCATGGGCTTTTACAACGTCATCCGGCAAAAGAAATCTCTTTGTTATATCCTTGCTGACTTCGCCTGCCATGTAGTCCCTCTGTACGCTGTTTACAGTGGGATTCTTATTGGAGTTCTCCTGCTTGACTTCCTCGTTGTTGCACTCTATGAGAGACATGATCTGTTCGTCTGTCGTGTTGGACTTTCTGACAAGAGCATGTTTGTATCTGTATGTAATATATTTTCTTGCCACCTCAAATTTGCCGGATTTCATCAGGCCATCCTCTACCATGTCCTGGATCTCCTCAACGCTGGCGGCGCGGGTAAGAGAGGCACACTGCTTCTCAACGGCTCTCTCAATGTCTGTGATCTGACCCTCTGTCAGCTTTTTCTCCTCTGTGACCTCATTATTGGCCTTCTCTATGGCTGCGATGATCTTGGAACCGTCAAAAGCAACTTCCTTGCCACTTCTCTTAATGATCTTCATAATAACCCCCTTGTAGAATTGATCAGTAACCCTCATAGATAATTGTAGCCACAAGAACAACTATATCTTGTGGTTACATTAATATAATAGTACATTATATTGATATATTCAAGTCTAAATATCTCTGACTTTTTCAAGCCGCAAATGCAGTCTGTGCAGGTAGTTTAAGGTTTTTTCGTCTGTTATCTCTTGTCCCGAAAAAAAATATTTAGCTGTATCTGACCACAATATATTGTAGTCATTATTCATACCAAGCCCTAATACTTCTGCCAGATGTCTTACCGTCCCTCTGTTGCCGTCTATGAGCAGCGTATCTTCTCCAAAGTATCCGCGAAGAGATGGCTTGAAATAATTAAAGTGAGTACATCCAAGCACCAGAGCGCAGTATCTTGATCTGTCAAAAGAAGAAAACTGTTCCCTGATGTAGTCGTCAACCTCCTTCGAGTCAAACTCTTCCCTCTCGGCAAACTCCACCAGCCTTGGCATTGCAAGAAGATCGACCCTGTGGTGCTCATCCACTCTGTGCAGAAGGTCCCTCAGCTTGTCTTCCCGTATGGTCACCGGCGTTGCTATCACCATTATGCGCTTATCTTCCGTGCCCTCGACCGCAGGCTTAACTGCAGGCTCCATCCCGAGAATGGGAATATCGTATATGCGTCTTAGCTCCCTGATAGCCACACTTGTTGCGGTATTGCAGGCAACGACGATTGCCTCGGCGCCCTTATCCAGCAAAAACTGCGTTATCTCTTTTGCAAATCCTGTTATCTCAGCCGGAGTTCTGAGCCCGTATGGCACATGCTCAGTGTCAGCGTAAAAAATGAATTCCTGGTCCGGAAGTGCATGATATGCCTCATGAAGTACGGAAAGACCGCCTATTCCGGAATCAAATATTCCAATTTTCATAGCTTTCCTTCTTTATAGAATAATTTCGTCTGCTAAAAGACTTATGCCTCGGGATTATGTTAAAATAAACCCATGAGCGAAAAAAAATACGAAGAACTGCATAAATTATACGACAATAACAAAATAGGAGCCCTGGTCCAGGAAATATGCGAATACTATTCGACCAGGGACAACTATGAGAACAACTCCTACGAGGATGAGATTGAACCTCCTGAGATAGTAGAAGCTGCCTATGAACTTTTTTGTCTTCAGAGCAGGGAACAGATCCTCGACGAGTTTGAGATCGTAAGGAAAAAATATCCTACTCTCTATCAGGATATCGCTGCGCTTCACAACACGCTTCTTATAAATATGGACTTTTCGGCCCTCGAAGAAAGAAGTGCCGGGAAAATTGCCG
Source organism: uncultured Butyrivibrio sp. (assembly GCA_946536145.1). Taxonomy (GTDB): domain Bacteria; phylum Bacillota; class Clostridia; order Lachnospirales; family Lachnospiraceae; genus Butyrivibrio. Next base: position 22,874 of record CAMNEA010000012.1, on the reverse strand, counting down.
CTCGGTGTGGCAAATCCCCGGATGAGATCCTCTCAAAGGTCGATTTATTCTCCAGATCCAGTAATAATCTCTCAGAAGCGCTGGATTGCTTTTTTAAGTGGCTCTGACTACTCTGCCTCAAGATATTTCATGGAGGCATAGAGGTACTGCCCGTCATATTCAATAAAAGCCCAGGAGTCATCTTCTGAGACAGCAATCCTTTTTAGCTCAGTACCATCGGCCACAGCAGTGATTATGGTGCTGTCTGTCCCGGGTCCCGATCTTAAGTTTAATGATGTCGCGCCTGTTACGACTACGGTATCATCCTTGGGGATAAAACCCGCAGGTATTGCTATGGCCACTTCGACAGCCTCGTCAGGATCCGGCGCAAAGTATACATCGTATACCCTGATCTTAAGGATCAGCCCGATAACTGCAAGGATAATAATTCCGGTTATCACCGAGGCAATCCGTACAAGCAGCTCTACATTGACTTCGCGGTGAGGCAAGACCTCGTCATCATCCGGGTATTCCTCATCGTAGTCTTCCCTGTTGTCATTCCCTTTGGGGCTGTCTTCTGCCCGGGGAACAGGACCGCTATCCTTCTCCGGTTCCGCTATATGTGTCCTGTCCTTTTGCTTCTCTTTCTGCCTTTGAAGGATATACTCTTCCCTCTCCTGCTCATTGAGAAACTGAAAAGGATCCTCTATCTGGATCTCCATGGTCTCCTGTTTGATCTCTTCACTGGCAGGAGGCGTCTGATCACCGGTATTTTTGGACTGATTCTTTACATAATCCTCAAAATTTGTGATCTTATCTGCCACAACCAATCTCCCCGTCTGCGCCTTAAATGCATCTATCCAAGCTCGATATCTGTGTTTTGCAAATTTTTGCTTGGCTTTTACAACTATTCAGACCCAAGACTCGGAAATGCTCGCATTTCCTCGTTGCCGGATATCCGCCAAATAGAAATATACTAAAACACATCTATCCGAGCAAGCTCGATATCTGTGTTTTGTATATTTCTGCTTGGCTCTGAATAGTTGCAAAATGCTGGCCTATCAGGCCAGCACCTTGTCTATGATTCCCTGTAATTTCGCTTTGTTAAGTGCTCCAACTGCGGTCTCAACAACCTCGCCATTCTTGAAGAATGCAAACATCGGGATTGACATTACATTGTACTTCTGTGCAATATCAGGTGACTGATCCACGTTAATCTTCCCTACCTTGAGCTCCCCTTCGTACTCCTCCGCAAACTTCTCGATCATTGGAGCCATCATCTTGCAGGGACCGCACCAGTCTGCTGAAAAATCAACCAGTACCGGCAGTTTACTCTTAAGCACCTCTTCTTCGAAATTCTGACTGTTAAACGCGTAATCCATCTGTGTTACTCCCCTTTCCTTTTTCTGCTGATAATATATTTATAAATTGGGTTACCTAAAGATGAGAACCTCTCCTCATACTCAGTCATTACATTTCCAACGTTCATGACAGGGTCGCTATGAAGATCATAGGTAACCTGATCCAGATTCCATCCGGCAGACTCAACCTCTTCAAGCGCAAACATGAACAGATCCCTGTTATCAGTCTTGAACTCAACTACCCCCTCGGGAGCAAGAATACTGTCATATCTGGCCAGAAACTGCCTTGATGGAAGTCTCCTCTTGGCATGTCTGTCCTTGGGCCATGGATCCGAGAAATTCAGATATATCCTGTCAACCTCTCCCGGCGCAAAAACTTCAGTAATATCCTCGGCATCCATCCTTATAAATTTCACATTCGGCAAAAGAGTCTGCTCCTGTTTCTGGATGGCCCGCAGAAGAACACTGGAGTATTTTTCGATCCCGATATAGTTGACGTCGGGGTTGAGGGCTGCCATGTCCATAATAAAACGTCCCTTCCCCATCCCGATCTCGATCCGGATCCTGTTGTCGTTACAAAAAACTTCCTTTTTCCAGAGTCCCTTTTTCTCATTGGGATCCTTGACGGTAAAATCGCTGTCAGCGATAACTTCTCGTGATCCCGCTATATTTCGTAAGCGCATTTCAAATCCTGCCTGTAAGTCTTATACTAAAATTCTACAACATTTGCTCCAAGTTGGGAAGTATTGTATTATAAGCATACCATGAGATTTTTAAAAGGAAGACTTAACGGAAATTTCATATACAGGGCATTTTTTCTTTGTGCTGCGCTTCTTTTCGCCTTTTACAGCGCCGCGTTTTATTCTTATGCCGCTGTTGACTACCAGGAAGAGGCTCTTCTTAGAAAAGATCTGCCCATTCAGTCCAATGACATCCCGCTCTGGCCCCAGGGTCCCGAGATCACCGCACAGGCGGCGATTCTGATGGAAGCGGGCACGGGCACGATCCTCTATGCCAAGAATATCCACGAAGAGCTCTACCCTGCCAGCACGACCAAGATAATGACCTGTCTTCTGGCAGTGGAAAATTCCGGGCTCTCGGACACCATCACTTTCTCGGACGAGGCTGTGTTCAGTGTCCCCAAGGGCGGATCCAATATCGGAATGGATGTCGGACAGAGTATCACGCTTGAACAGGCACTATACGGGATAATGGTCGGAAGCGCCAATGAGGTGGCAAATGCTGTCGCTGAACATGTCAGCGGATCCATCCCTTCTTTTGTAAAGCTTATGAATGAAAGAGCCAAAGAACTTGGCTGTACCAATACACACTTTGCCAACACCAACGGTCTTCAGGCTGATGACCACTACACAAGCGCCTATGATCTAGCGCTCATTTCCCGCGCATTTTTTGACAATGAACTTCTGCGCAAGGTTGGCAATACTCCAAGATATCACTTTACAGCCTCCAAAAACCAGCCCGATGATTTCTATCTCAACAACAAGCATAAGCTTATAAACGGCGAAATAGCCTATGAGGGAATTGCCGGGGGAAAAACGGGTTATACCGATCTGGCAAGAGAGACTTTAGTAACATGCGCAGAAAAAAACGGGCTAAGACTGATCTGTGTAGTATTTAAGGAAGAATCTCCCGCTCAGTTCACAGATACGGTTACACTTTTCGACTATGGCTTCAGTAACTTCCAGTCAGTAAATGTAGCCGATAATGAGACTCGGTACATGCCCTCGGATTCCGTCTTTTTTGAATCTGACAACGACGTATTCGGCCAGTCCGGAACAATCCTCAGGATTTCAAAGGATGATAATATAATCATTCCAAAGACCCAGACCATAGAGGATACCGACATAGAAATGAGTTATGACCTGACTCAGGAAGAGATGGCAAATATCCCCTCTGCCATTGCAAGAGTAGATTACACCTACCACAGCGAACCTGTCGGGAAGGCATACGTCTGCTATCTTCCGCTTTCAGGTAAGGGTAAGGACGACGAGCCGTCATCAAACAGAACTGTCTATATCAATATTAAGCTTGTTGTCATAATAGTTGGAATTGTCTTAGTGATCTTTTGCTTCATCATTGATGCTGTGTCAAGAGCCCTTGCCGGAAGAGGTCATTCCAGCAGGTACGACAGACTAAGATACGGAAGAAGAAAAAAGGAGTTTAAGAAGGGCAGGCTCAAGTCAGGGAAGTTTTGACCTTGACTTCTTAAGCTTCATCTGTTTCTTTTTAATATTCTCCACCTCTTCAGGTGATATGAACCGGCACGTTTTAACGACGTAGAGCTTGCCGCTCTCCGCCTTCTTAATACGCACCTTGGCCTTCATGGCGCCATGCTTTTCGCACATTCCCACCGCGTAGTAGTGCTTGCCGTTTGGAGTAAACCACTTGATCTTTCTTCTGATATTTTTGCCGCACAGATAACACCTTGTGCTCATTATCTCCATATTTTCAAGGATATCCTCCTTGAGCTCAAATTCCCTGGAGATATATTTCTCATAATTATCAAATACTATACGGATCTCCTGTTTTCTTGTCTTGGGCGTGACATAGGTGTCAAAAGAGATCTTCCTAAGCGTTCTCTCATCGATCATCCCAAAGATCTTGGCAGTATACTCGGCATCAGCCAGAGCTCTGTGGAAAGGAATGTCCTTATTTATGCCCCTCTCATCAATCGCGTTCTCAAGAGACTTCCTTGAGCGCCCGTCATCAAATGCCAGGCTGTATAGCTTCTGCACATCATAATAGGCAAGCGGCCTGTCTGACAAGAGAGGCATGCCAAAGAAATCCAGATTCCTCTGGAATTCCGTCAGATCAAGAGTTCCCCAGGTTGCAAACTTGGGATCCTCGCCACACCATCTGAGAAAATCTTCTGCCACATCCTGAAACAGTTCCCCTGCCTTCAGATCCTCCATCGAAAGATGTATGATCCTGCCTGTGACCCTGTGCATAAATCGGTGAATCTGCGGCCTTATAAGTCTGGAAAACTCACCGATTTTCTCAAAGCGCTCATTAAGTTTTACAGCTCCGATCTCAACTATCTCGAAAACAAGCGTCTTATCGCCTCTTGTGACCGGTGCCTCTCCCTGGTTCCATTCCAGGTCAAAAACAATATAATTACCCATAATTAAATGATATAAGGTAAAAAAATTTTTTGCAACAGGTATTGACAGTAAAGATTGCATGCAATATAATTTGGATAAATCGAACGAAACAACTAACAAATCGGAGGTAAATAATATGGGATTTTACGATTATTCAGTTAAAGATGCGCAGGGCAATGACTTTTCATTAGATAATTACAAGGGCAAGGTTGTTCTTGTTGTGAATACTGCTACAGGATGCGGCTTCACTCCTCATTACAAGGATATCGAAGATATGTATGAGAAGTTCCATGAACAGGGATTCGAGGTTCTTGATATTCCCTGCAACCAGTTTGCCGGACAGACACCCGGAACCGATGAAGAGATCCATGAGTTCTGTCAGCTTCACTACAATACCAAGTTCCCCCAGATGAAGAAGTCGGATGTCAACGGTGATACTCAGCTTCCTCTCTACAAATTCCTCAAGGAGCAGAAGGGCTTTGAAGGATTTGGCAAGGGTCCTGCTGCGCTTGCTATGAGTGTAATGCTCAAGAAGATCGACAAGGACTACAAGAACAATCCCGACATCAAGTGGAACTTTACTAAATTTGTTATAGACAGGGAGGGTAACGTGGTAGCACGCTTTGAGCCCACCCAGAAGATGGAAGATGTAGCTGCGTGCGTAGCACAGCTCATCTGATCAGTATTTTGCTTTTTTCATTAATCTCCCCTTTGATACATGTCGCCCCGCATTACAGTGTGGGGCGACTTTTTTCATTCAATAGGAAATTCCTTCGGATTTCCTATTGAATAAAAAGCGCTCCGCTAAGGATGCGACTGGTGCGCAGATGAATTTTGCAAGCTAAAGCTTGCGCGCACCAGCGCGCAAAGAGTCGCGAGCGACTCTTTGTTCTAAGAAGTTCTTAAGGAGAGTAACGTGCACAGATATTATTAAATGAACAGCTTAACTGATACAAAAAGCCTCCCCTTTCTCGTAGTTCCTGATGGGCCCTCGTATATGAATTTACCATGGCCGCGGACAGAGACTCTTGCACCGGCCTTTAGGTCGTACCCGCCGCTAAAGGCTGTTCTGCCATCTATGAATACAGATTCGCTCTCGATAAGGCGCTGTGCTTCAGCCCTTGAGAGGTGATATACAAATGCCACTATCGCATCTGTTCTCTCCGATGCCACACTTCCCGATATTTCTTCAAATTTCGGGCGAATATCGCACTCCCTTTGGTTTACGATCTCAGCCCTTACCGATGTATGCTTGATCCGGACAAGTTCCCTGCAGATGATCTCTGACACATCCATGGTCGTAAATACATACGCTTTATCTTCACCGGTCAGGATATCTCCGATCTGGTCTCTTTCTATGCCAAGGTTCATAAGAGAGCCAAGATAATCTCTGTGGCTCAGTTCATCTGAGAACTTTGCGTTCAGAGGTGATACCTTTATGCAGCAAAGCACGCTCTGCTGATCCTGCTCCTGGCTAAGGAAAGACTCTTTATCCATATAATCGGGTAGAAAGCAGACCATCGCTCTCTCCGCCTCGTCGTATCCCCCGTACAGAAGATACTCTGTGCCGCAGTACTGTGTTGAATTAGAAGAGACCTTCTCACTGAGCAGTATCTGATGAAACGTCGCTATTTCAGAAACTGACAGAAAATCCGTGTGCGTGACAAAGCCGTTCTGATAGGCTCTGTTAGCGAGGTCTTTTATTCTTCCCGACAAAAAATCTCTGTTTTTATCTTCCATTATGTTTGTTTCTCCCAAAAATAATCTATTAAGAAAAGTTTATGCATTTTTGAATCATGTTCTCACGAAACCCGCAGCCTGCGGGTTTCTGGAATTTCATTCAAGAAGTCATATACAGACTCATGCCGGTATAGGATACCGCATGCTCAAGGTCGACTGATAAATAAAGGAGCCCGTATCCGGACTCCCTTTATTTTTTTAGTATGTAATTGCATTTGTCCAGTAGTTCTGGCCGTAGATATCTGTAAATCTGTAGGTTACAAGAACATCTCCTTCTCCGACAGGAAGGTTCTCAATGACCATTTCATCCATATCCTTGTCCACAGTCATGGTTTCTCCCAGATAGTAGGCGTCCTTAAAGTTCCTGCTGTAGTCGTAGTAATCGGTGACAAAGTCAATCTTATCGCCGACCTGAAGCTCTGTAAGATTCTTGGCTATCGTCTCCGTCTCACCTTCTATATAGTCATAGGTTGCTCCTGCCACATACCCGTCCTTGTTATCTGAATCAAATACAAGGATTAGATTTGCTCGGTCCCCGTTGATATAGCATGGTACCCGTCCTGTTATCGCATAGCTATCGGAATTACCCTGGATATCTATAACCTTATAGCCCACTATCTGACCATCAATGGCGATCCAGGTCTTATCACTCTGAGCTTTGAGGTTACCGTTGTCATCAAAGTCATATACGTTGTCAAGACCAAGGTCAACATAGCCCTCTCCATCGTCGTAGAATATGTTGAGCTCGAGGTCCTGCACCAGCTTCCACTGATCCTTGGTAAGGATAATGACATCATCCCCGTCTGAATTGGTGGTCCAGGTAAGTGCCGCTCTGTCAAGAGTATTTGATGCTATGTAATCTGCGGCACTTTCCACATCAAGGCTCTTTCCAAGGAAAGATGTATTTGAAGCAGAAAGTCCGGGAACTGATTTAAAGTCACTTGACAAAAATGCCGTCAGGAGCTGACCAATGATCTCGGCTGAAGAACCTGTGCTCCCTGCAGAAGAAGACTCTCCAAACAGTGAAGCCATCGGCGATGCCGAAGAGCCCCCTCCGGCTGCAACCTGGCCTGCAACTTCCATTGAAGCGAAGCTCTGGATGCACTTGGCATAGTCCTCATCCATTCCTATGTCCTCATAGGTGTCCACCATAGAGTCAACTTTGGAAACCTTCTGATATGGGAAGTAGATTGACAGACCATAGGCATTGGTCATGTTGCTGCTCGTCCTGTTATACTTGATGGCACCCAGCAGCGCATCAGCCAGCTCTTTTGACTCACTTGTTCCCATGCGGTTTGCAAAATCGACAAGATCTACCTGGTCAATTCTTGATGACGCCGCAAATTCCCTGGTGCTGCTCCTTGCATCTGACACTGTTTTGTATTCGCTGTTTATCTTCTCAGAAGTATCCTTTGAAAAATCAGCAAGTTCCGATGGTACTGTCTCAGTAAGCTCACACAGATCAATAAGGGAAAGTGTTGTCTTCTGACCTGGACAGGTCTGAGCACAGGCCTGCGTGAAGGAATCAATGATATTCTTGCCTATCTGGATGGTCTCCATCGAGGTATTCTTGCCAAGGGCTGTAAGCCAGTCTGTATAGTACCAGCCTACACCGGGCTCTGTCTCCTCTGATGCCACCAGATAATCGGCATATCCTGATACCACAAGGGCATTCTCAACCGTCGCCATGAGGCAGGTGTCAAATCCTACAAAGTCAAAGTCTACCCCGCCATCCCTAAGCGCTGCATTTATGCCTGCAAGGGACATGGAGCCTGCTGAAGGGAATTTCTCGTCATATCCGTAGCCTCCGGTAGAACCTCCTCCGTGATTCCAGAAAATCAGTATGTTGCGGTTTGCCGGGAAATTGCCTGCCGCCCAGCTGATAAATCCGGAGAGTGTTCCGGCCTTTGTCATGGGTTCTTTTCCCAGGTTGTCCTTAAGAAGGGTTAGTCTGCCGTTCTTAACCTGGTAGATCTGATTGGTGGCGCTCGATACGATGTTGTTCTGCCACGTCTTTGCTCCTCCGGTGTAGATGAGAAGGTTTATATTATCTCCAAGATTTGCGCCGAGCATCTCCTGTATATCCCTTGTTGCCATACCGCTCTTGGACTCAAGGTCTGCTCCGCACATATATACCATAATGGTGACAACATCTTTGCCACCGCCTTTTATAACGGTTCTCTTGTCTCTTGCAATGTCCGCAACGGAAGTATCGAGCTTACCGGTGTTGGCCTCACTGCTCCAGGCTGCATTTGCTCCCGAGGATGCCCCCTGATAGGAGCCATATCCGCCAAGGAGTGCGCCAAGTATGTCGATAGATGAGCCTGCGGTATCCTCAGTTACAGTTGTTGAAGATGTTGTTGCCTGGGGCTGGGTCTGCGTCTGGGTCTGCGTTGCTGCTGTATCCTGCTGCAGCGTTGACGTATCATTCGCAGATTCATCATCACTTAGAAGAGATGACAGTCCTCCGCCTCCTCCAAACAGCAGAAACAGTATGATTATTATTGCAAAAAGAAAGCCTCCTCTTCCGGATGATCTGTTAGGGCCTTGTGGGCCACCTGAAGATGAGCCCACTGTGGTTGAACCGGCGCCTGAATTTAGCACAGGCCCTGTCCCAAGGCCTTCACCTCTCTTGTGTACGCCCGATCCGCCGGTGCCTACGTTTTTCTTTCTACCTACCGGTCTGTTTTCCATTGTTTTCCTCCCTGATTCATAAATTGCATTTCTGATGAAATTCAATATTGTCTATATCTTACCACATTATAAAAAAGATGTCGTTTATGATCAAAAAACGCCAGTTATCCGCTTTTATAAGATGCAGATTCCTGACGTTTTTTCTTTTGATCATAGATTGATCATTTGCCGAGTCTGTTATTTAATTACCGATAAATCCAAGGTCCATTCTGTTCTCATCACAGCTCAAGACTTCCTGCACAGATGAGTCTTCCCGATCTGCGGTCAAAGAGAAGGATGTCTTTTCCGCTTATGTTGATCCTTTCTTCCTGGCCGATCTGGTAGATGACGCCGCCGAAGATTACTCCTGTAAGGAGGAACTCACCGACTCTGAGCTTTAATGTCGACTCCATACCGGTGGGCATCGCGCCGTAGACAGTTGTGTCTATTTTGCCGTTTGGATCAATATCTATAGCCTCAGGCCTTATTCCGATCACAAAGTCCTCGTCCGTGATCACAGGCTCATCCATGATGGAATCGTCCTGCTCCTCAACCTTCTGGACATGGTACTTAAAGACTTCATCCTTGTTGCTCTTTTCAACGGCGCCCTTTTGCATGAGCCTCTTTCTCTCATACTCTGTCTTGTCGGCAATATCCTTATCCCTGTCCGCTCTCCATTTCACAAGATCTGTTTTTTCGGATGGCACAAATCTTGCCTTAATGCCGCCGAGCATATCAAGGGCAACGCTTCCATCACTCTGCTGAGCGCCCTTCGCATCGACAAAGTTCATCGAAGGATTGCCGACGAAATCAGCAACAAAGAGGTTCGAAGGTCTGTTGTAGACTTCAAGCGGTGCGGCATACTGCTGGAGAACTCCGTTATTTACAAGGCAGATCCTCGTTGCGAGGGTCATCGCTTCCATCTGGTCATGTGTAACATATACAAAAGTGCTTCCCGTCTCAACGTGGAGTCTTTGGAGCTCATATCTCATCTCGAGCCTTAGCTTGGCATCGAGGTTGGAAAGAGGCTCATCCATGAAAAGAACCTGTGGCTCAGGTGCAAGAGTACGCGCAATCGCTACTCTCTGCTGCTGTCCGCCTGAGAGCTCTGCAGGATACCTGTCCATGAACATACCGATCTTAACGATCCTCGAGCATGCTCTAACCCTTGAATCTATCTCCTCCTTGGAGAGCTTTCTCTTCTCAAGTATGGCCTGGCCGTTCTTTGTCACTTCAAATTTATCGTTTAGTGCCTTTCCCTCTTTTGCATATCTGTTTCTGATCTCTTCAAGCTTATTCTCATACTCCGAAAGCTTGCTTTTTGCGCTTGTCATCGGATCCGAGGAGCTGTGGATTCCCATGGCGTACAGCTCTTTTGCTGTATAGATGGAGAGGTTGTAATTGTCGATGAGCTTCACATAAGCCTTGTTCTCATCGAGCTTGCCATTCTTGTCCCTGCACTCCTCCACGATCTCTTTTACCTTGTTGCCGTTCTGAAGAGCCCTGATAAGATCTGATGTCTGCTTGGCTTCGACATCAAGAGAGGGCATCTCTTCATTGATGTTCTTAAGGCCAAAAGATATGTTCTCATAGACAGTCATATTGGGCCAAAGAGCGTAGTTCTGGAAAAGGAATCCGACCTTGCGCTTGTTGGCAGGGATGTTGATACCTGCGTTTGAGTCAAATACTACCTTATCCCCGATGGTGATGCGGCCTTCCGTCGGAGTCTCAAGACCTGCGATCATCCTAAGGATCGTAGTCTTTCCACATCCTGAAGGGCCAAGAAGTGTGATGAATGAGTTATTGGGGATGTTTAGGCTGACGTTATCTACGCCAAAGAACTTGCCCCAACGCTTTGTTATGTTCTCTAAGATTATTTCCGGCATTATTACTTTCCTCCTATGCCGCTGTCAAGGCTGGCGCCTGTCAGCTTGTTTACCAGTGTGTTGAATATAAGAATTGTAACGATCAGGATGAGGTTAATTGCGCTTGAGAACGCGTAAAGTCCCATCTCATCGAAGTAGTCAAGTGTCGTCGACAGGATAAAGCCCTGTGTGCAAAGAAGCAGGAACAGGGAAAGTTCCCTAAGGCACGTCATGAACGGAAGAAGATATCCGCTTATGATCGATGACTTCTGGATCGGGATGATGATCCTTGTCATTCTCTTTATCCATGGCGTGTTCATGATTATCGCGGCTTCCTCAAGTTCGTTGCTTATCTGTAGCATTGAATTCAGCGAACTCCTTGAAGCAAACGGAATGTATTTTACAACACCTGCGATTATCAGAAGTGTATATGTGTTAAACAGATTGATGTGCTCGTTGGAGAACAGGATAAAGAATGCTGCTCCAACTGCGATCGAAGGCATGAGGTAGGGAAGGAATGCCACATTGTTGACATAGTTTGCCCATTTGTTCCTTCTCTTTTTCGCTACGGCGTAGCCTATAAGTGTTCCGATGGTTCCTGCTATAAGCGCGCATACAACTGCAAGCAGCAGAGTTCCGAAGAATGCGTGCCAGATAGTGTTGTTGTACAGGATACCGGGCTGACCGTACATGCCGTTCTCTGTAATGTTTTCGTTTGTTACCCACCACTTGGTAGTAAGGTGCGCCAGATTTCCTGAGTAGAGGAAGCTGTAGTCACCGGGGTTTGGAAGGAAGGTCTCAAGCGCGAACAAGAGGATAGGCCAGATACTTGTAAAGAATGTGATAACTATGAAGATTATTCCTACAATGTATTTTCCTGCTTTTCCGATTGAGAGCTTGGTGAGCTGTCCCGACTTACCCGTCACGGTGGTGTAGTTCTTGCGGCTCTTTAAGCTTAGCTGGTTCATACCAAGGATCAGTACGCCAAATACCATCATGATGATAGCAAGAATGCTCGCTTCACCGGTGTATTTGCTGTTCATTGAAATATACTTGGTAGAAAGGGTTGTAAGGCTCAGGTAATGCGGAACAGGGTAGCTTCCCATGGCGCTTCCGAATACCAGAAGTATTGTCGAAAGAATTGCCGGCTTGATCATAGGAAGTGTTACCTTGAACATTATCTTCCACTTCGGTGTGTCAAGAATTGTTGCTGCCTCCTCAAGGTTGGCATCCATGTTCTTGAAAATACCGCCGATCAGGATGTAGGCAAAGGGCGCGTAGTGAAGTCCTAAAACTACCGCGCTTGGGAATACTCCCTGGCACCACCAGTGCGGAAAGTATACATGAAAGATCGCTGCAAGCAGTCCGTCCGATGTACCTGTTACCTTGTTTGAGTAAAACATATGCTGCCATACAACAGCCAGTGTCCACTGGGGCATTATGTACGGGAAAATGAATATCGAGCTTAAGTACTTCTTAAACTTCATATCAGTTCTTGTTACCAGAAAGGCGAAAAGTCCACCGAACAAAATGGAAATTGCACATGTCAGAACTGACAGGATAACTGTGTTAAGAAGCGGCATCCAGAGATTTGTCCTGGCAAGTCTGCTGGTGAAAAGATCTGTATAGTTTACGATTGTGTATCCGGTTGGCCGCCCCGTGAGGTGCTGGTCAATTGTTCCGGGATGAATAGCAAAGGTGTCTTTGACGATTGCTACGATCGGTGCGACAGTAGAAAAGGTAAGTACAATCCCAAACAGCAAAAGTATAATATTCTGAGGTTGGGAAAACCATGTCTTTACCTTATTCTTGAAAATCGCACTTTTGTCTGGTTTTGCGATTGCCTCCATGTTATTTTCCTCTTTCTTTCTCTAAATAGCATTGGGTGAGTCAGCGGGGACGTTACAGTTTGACTCATTGAAATGAGTCAAACTGTAACGTCCCCAGTGACTCACTCTTTCTTATTCGCCCGGAGCGTAGTGATCAAGAACGTCGATCCAGCTTCCGACTGTGAAGGAAACATCTGAGCAGTACATAGGATCTTCAAGTACAAGCTCTCCCTCAGTTGTCCACCAGTCATAGCCTCTGTCATTCTTTGCAGGGAACTCATCTCCGCCGCCCTGTGAATGATGGAAGGTGTCTTCGATCTCTTTTGCAACTTCAGGATTGTGTGAATATCCACCCATATCCTTGCCCCATGCCTCAAATCCTTTCTCGGTGCAGGTCATGTATGCGATGAATGCGCATGCTGTCCATGGAAGAGGGCTGTTCTTGGTAAGGAAAAGGTAGTGGCAGTATCCGTATCCGCCGATTCCTGTGTAGCCGTCCTGATATGCAGCAACGTTGATGTTGTTGACTGATACTGATGCCGACTCCTCAACAGAGCGGAGCTTGGAATAAACAAGAAGTCCTGACTGATCTTTGGCTGATGCGTCTACAAGTGTGTTGCAGATAGGTCCATCATCTGTCTGTTCGTTGTAGTTGTTTACCCAGAGCTTGATCCATGCAAGTGCGTAAGCTCCGTTTGCTCCAAGACCAAGGTCGTTGGCATCTGCCTGCATCTCCTGGATTGTGGGCTCGAAGTATGCCTTCTTGGTATCATCGAGCTTGTCAAATGCTTCCTTGAGCCATGTAGCGTACTTCTCTTCTGTGAGCATCATCAGGAAGTTCTTGCCGACGATCTCTGAGTCAACACCCATGAACAGGGGATGTGATCCTTCATATACAAAGTCCCAGCAGTTTGTGAACTGTGCTGTTCCCTGATTGTTGTACATGAAAACCTTATTAAGTGTCTGGAGAGGAAGGAATCCTTCATAAGCATCTGCTGTTGTTCCATTTGCATCTGCCCACTCTTTGGGGATGTAGGTCTTTAATATATCTGTATCAACCATCTTGGACTGGATCTGATTGCCGTCCTGGATGAGTGTCATGGCAAATGTGCCCTCACTCTTGAGTGAATCGGATGTAAGCTGCTCAAAGATCTTGTTGTTCTTGGGCTGCTGCCACTCAAACTCCATGCTGTAGGATGGATCGATTGTCTGAAGATATTCTATAAATACCGGAAGGGCTGATTTTCCGCGGCTGCTGTTTCCTACTCCGTAGAAGGTCTTACCGTTTGATTCCTCGATGGCCTTCTTAGCAAGCTCTTCCATTGTCATGCCCTCTGCCTCAGCAATGATCGCATCGATTCCTGTAAGCTCTGCTGCAGGCTTTGCTGCCTCATCGTTACCCGCCTGAGCTGCTGTGTCAGTAGATGCCGGTGCTGATGACGACTGTGTGTCAGTTGCATTTCCGCCTCCTGCTGCCCCTCCGCATCCAACAAGGGATGATACAACCATTGTGAAAGATAAGACTGTTGCTAAAACTTTCTTTTTCACTTTCTGTTCCTCCTTTTATTTTTGCCTGTGTAAAAAATAACCACGAAGCAGTTATTTGCTTTATGGTTATATTCTAGAGGCTGGCGTTTTTTAATTGCAGAAGACAATTCTGATATTTTTTGTAAATTCTTAACATTTTATTTATATTTTCATTATTTTTATTTTATAAGTCCCCTGCTCTGATACTCTGAAGGAGTCCTTCCTATAAGCTTTTTAAATGTATTGGAAAAATAAGCGATATCCTGATATCCCACTTTTTCGGCAACTTCGTAGACCTTTACCTGGACGTCTTTGAGATAGTCCATAGCTTTTTTTATCCTGTACCTCGTGAGGTAATTTCCTATGCTGCAGTCGCATTCAGCCTTAAATAGCCTGCTGATATGCCCCTCACTTACGCTCATTGACTCGGCGAGCTTACCTATACTGAACTCGCTGTCAGCATAATTCTTTTCTATGTACTCAATCGCGCTTTTGACATAGCGGTTTTCAATATCTTCTTTTTTCTTTATCCCGATGAGATCTTCCTCAATTTCTTTCTCCTTCGCGGGAGCATTCTGATGAAGATGCAAAAGACGCTGTATCGCCCCCTCAAGCTCACCGTCCTTGAAAGGTTTTAAAAGATAGTCGGATACTCCTATTCTCACAGCCGCCCTGGCATATTCAAATTCACTGTAGGCAGTAAGAAATATCACCTTTGTAGCCGGGTATTTCTCTAAAAGCTTACCCGCCATCTCGATCCCATCCATCTTTGGCATCCTGATGTCGGAGATGACAAGGTCTGGCCTTAGCTCCTGTGCCATTTCAAGACCTGCTGCGCCGTTTGGTGCCTCGCCTACGACCTCACATCCAATGAGGGACCAGTCAGTCTCGCTCCTTATCCCCATCCTCACATACTTTTCATCATCAACTATTAAAACTTTTACCATTATTATCTCTCCGGTTCTTCTTCGGAATATGGAAGAGTTACTATCATAACTGTTCCACCGCTGCTGGGACGAAAAGCCATGACGCCATATTCTTTCCCATAATAAAGCCTGATTATTGTATTAACATTGTTAAGCCCAAGATGTCCCTTCAATGTCTCCACATCATCGTTGTTGAGTGCCTGCATCATCTCATCGCTGATGCCCTTGCCATCGTCCTGCACCGATATCTTAAGAAGATCTTTTCCATCACTGCGATCTCTCATTGCTGCTACATAAATATGGCCATTGTTGGTCTCATCCATCCCATGGATAATCGCGTTTTCGACTATCGGCTGAAGGATCAGCTTGGGGATTATTGCCGCCTGGATATCCGGCGCAACGTCTATGGTAATGTCAAATGCGTCATCAAATCTTATTTTCTGGATATCACAGTAGTTCTGTACAAGCTCAATCTCCTTGGACAGCGGACAGAACTGCCTCTCAGAGATACTTGTCCTAAGTATCCCTGCAAGAGAAGCTGACATTGTCGCAACTTCCGGAACATGATTGGCCTTTGCCACCCACTTTATTGTATCGAGTGTATTGTAGAGAAAATGCGGATTAAGCTGCGCCTGCATCATCTCGATCCTTGTCTCATTGACAAGACGCTCTGCCGCAACTCTCTCCTCCATTGTCTCCTTGAGCTGTGTTGTCATCTTATTGAATCCAACAGCCAGTTGTTCAAACTCATCCTCCCTGTTAAGCTCGATCTTAGCGTCAAAATCTCCCTTCCTGAAGCGCTTCATCCCGGCTGACAGTATCCCGATAGGTTTTGAGACATAGGCACTCATCCTGTTTGCGACTATTAGGCATACAAATACGCTGATGACAGCAAGGAGCATTATTATCTGATAACCCGCTCTTACTGCAGATTCATCAAGAGCCGGCGGTGTGACGTAGATTGACACCAGAGAAGTGTTTCCGATTTCATTTATGTATATATTGTCACTCAGTCCCTCATTATACAGTCTTCCATGAAAAAGATTCTGCCTGATCCTCTCAAGATCTTTGCCGTCCCTGGATGTCCCGGTGAGGCTTAAGGGTCTGAAATAACCATTTACCAGCATGAATCCGTCTTTGGCATTGAGAACACCGCTTAGGAGCTTGTCAATTTCCTCCTGCTTGATCCTTATGACGGCAACTCCCGGCTCTTCTTTATTCACTATCTGTCTTGCAATAAGGATATCTGCCTTATTTACATCTGAACTCTTTGGATCGAGTCCGTATACGGTGCGCCCTTCACTGTCTGCAGCGTCAGAGAGTATCGCAAAGTTTTCCGGAAGACTCTGCGATTTAAAGCCGCTGCTGGTGCTGTACATACACAGCCCTCCCATATACAGCTCTACAACCGCATAACTTCGTATATTAAGACTCGCTGAATAAAGTTCGGAATATATTTCAAGCGAATTCTTTCTTCCTCTGTAAAATGACTTTTGAAGAACGCTGCTTTTTCCTATGCTCTCGAACGTCTCATCGCAGCTTTCAAGGAGGGTATTTAGTCTCCCTGCGATCTCTTTTTCCTGTTCGGCATCTCTTTTCTCATAGTCAGAGCGTATCCTGGCCTGGAATCCCTGAACTGTAAGGATTCCCCCAAAGACTACCATAAACAGTGTTACTGCAAGGAATACAACAAATATCTGTCTTTTAAAAGACTGTCTTACAAATCCCATGCTACTCTCCTTCCTGCCCCAAAAGGGCTCTCCAGAGAGCGAAAACCTGAGCTTCCTGCCTTGCTGATTTATCAAGATCAAAGTCTATCTGATTGATGCTTCTGTAGCTTGAATCTCTTATATCGGTCCTCACCGATCTGCGATAAAACTTATCTTCTGCGTATTTCTGGGTATCAAAGCTCACCACGAAGTCAATGAACCTGCCCGCATTATAGCTGTGAGGAGCGTTTCTTACTACCGCGCATCCATCCGGCACAGTGCTGGTCCCATCTTCCGGATAGACCATCGCTATATCATAGCCCTGCTCCATTGCCTTTTTTGCTGTCTCCTCAAGAGTGATCCCGACAAGAAAGCTTCCGTCCGCTACTTTCGGGATAATATCTCCGGAAGAGGCGAGAATTTTCCCACCAAGCTGGTCAAAAAAACGTGGGATCAGACTATCAGGTTCTTCATTAAATACCTGCTCCATCGTAGATATAATAGTATAACTTGTTCCGGACTTATCAGGATCCGCGAAGGCGATCTGCCCTCTCCACTTTTCATCAAACAGCATCTTCCAGCTTCTTGGTATCTCTGAGTACGATATCATTTTTTTGTTGTACACAAAGACGATGGGAAGCTCTGTAAATGGCGTGTAATAATTGTCCGCATCGAGGTATTTCTCATTGAGTACTTTTTTCTCTTCAGCTTCATAAGGTACAAAAAGATCCTTCTGTGCTTTGTAACTCTCTATGCCTCCGCCGAAAACTATATCGCATCCGCCCTGCTTCGAAATATCCCTGACTTCAGTAAATATCTGGGCAGTGCCACCCTGGTGGATCTCAACCCATATTCCGGTCCTGTCCTCAAATTCCCTTATGATCGGCAGATAGACCTCCTCTTTGTGGGAAGTGTAAACAATGAGCTGCTTCTCGGAAGGGACGCTGTACTTTGCAGAAGTATTCTTTATCTCTTCTTTTCTCTGCGTATTTGCGCATGACGAAAGCAGAAGCATTGCTGCTCCTGCCATACAGATCATTATTACCGCCTTGATAAGCTTACTTATGCCTTTTGAACTGTTCATCATAATTACAGGTTTCATGAAGCTGTGCTCTGACTGCTATTTACTAATTATCCTTTTCTTCGCCTTCTGTGCAGTGGTCTTTTCTCACATAATGAACCTCCCCGTCATCTTCATATACACCGGCCAGCATTGACTTTGTTCCTTCAGGAGTATTCCAGTCAAGATATACAAAGTCCCTGGTCGTCAACCAGTCTGCTCCATCAACATTATTGTCTTTCTCATTTTGTGCCGAGCCGCATCCTGATGCGTATCCACTTATAATAATCATGAGCACCGCCAATATACTTATCTTTTTCATACTCTATCCTTCTTTTTGAAATATTGACCATCCCCAATTTGATTCTATATTACAAATACTACCATTATATTCATAAAAAAGAAATTTTTATCTCATTATTATGCGTCTTAATTATCGAAACAACGATAATAATCGGATTTGGTGGCAGTTCACCGGGGTATATGATATTCTAAGAAAGGTCTTTTGACCGGAAAAAGTTTGGGAGAGAAAAAATGAATAATTGTGAGTATTGCGGTGCCCTCCTGGCACCCGGGGACAAAGTCTGCTCAAGGTGTGGGGCGCCTGTGAGCGGAGAGAGAATTTCTGAATCAGTCAAAAACTTTGAATCTTTACTAATTTAAGCTTCTGATGGAAACAGCATAAGTTATCTTCGAAAGAGTACTTTTGGAAGTGCCACTCTGATGAAGAAGATTGGCATTATATGTCTCTTACTTATTAGCATGCCATCGGGGATGGTGAGAATGAATATGAATTTCTGACTATAAAGTAATATTTTATTATTTATAATAATCCTGATAATAAATCCTGCTGAGCCAGCTGTCTTGATTTACAATAAATCTTGTGTTAATATATATAGGTCATGTTTCCGTAGCTCAGCAGGATAGAGCGTTCGCCTCCTAAGGGTTAGCCAAATGCCTTAAGGTCTTGAGAATAAGGCATTTCTTAAAAGCACTAGTGAGTGAGTCTGAGTGAGTAAAACCAAATAATGATAGCAGAGAATATATAGTATTCTTTTGTGTATAAGTCCACGTAGCTCAGCAGGATAGAGCACACGCCTCCTAAGCGTGGGGTCGGAGGTTCGAATCCTCTCGTGGACGTTGTAAGGAGCCTATCAGGGTTCCTTTTTTGTTAGGCGATTCTTTATGTCGTTCAGCCTTCTTTTGTCGGTTAAAGAATAATGTGCCTCATTTGTCTGAACTTCATGTCCCAGGATCAGGGCTCTGTCAGATGCAGAAAACCCCATTTCAATCAACCTTGAATTAAAAGCCATTCGAAAAGCATGATTATTTGTTGGTACACAGCCGAGCCTCTGGCAACGATTTTTAAGATTGTGTACATACCCATCTGTTGGAACCATATTGGAACTGTTACTGTCATGAAAAAGATAAGGTGAATCTCCCGGAATTGCCATTGCTAAGTCGATTACTCGTCTGGCTTCCTCAGTTAATGGTATAAACCTGCCATTATGAGGATGAATGCGCTCGTCCTTGGTGTAATTAACTTCTACCAGATTGTTGTGGTTTCCCTCATGTACTTTAACCTGCTGTCTGTGAACATGGATAAAATCATCACTTATATCATCGACATGCAATGCAGCAAGCTCGCCAGCTCTCATACCGGTTTCTTTGGCAAGAAGAGACATCAAAACTCTTGGATTACCCAGATTTTTTTTAGCATCCTCGGTTATCATGGCAATTTCTTCAGCTGAAAATGCTTTTTCCTCATCGGTCTTAGTTTTCTTGTCGCATTGCTTGTAATAATCCTGAGCATCTATATAACGAACAGGATTATCAAAGCATAATTTTTTCTTAATACCATATTCAAAGACAGCACCAAGAGATTGAAGCATCCTTTTGATAAAATCTGGCTTCGGATTATTTGGTAGGATCTTTGAAACAATGAATCTTCTGATATCCTCATCTGTAATCTCATTGATATCCTTTTCAAGAAGCTCCTTTGATACATGCTTAAAGCGATTTTGGTCTGTAATAATAGTTTTATCTCGCCGGTTTAAGCAGTTCTTCTTATAGTCCATAAATAATTCAAAGACCTGTTCCAGAGTTTTCGCTTTATTTTCTTCTTCATAGTAGAAATCATATAGCTTTTCTATAAGCTTATCTTCAGTACTGGATGTGATCTCCTTTCTTTTAGAATCAACATAAACATACGTCTTATAACATCCATTTTTCCAACTCTTGCTAGGCGGCAGCTGGAAAATTGTTCTGGAATGTCTTTCCTTAACATAGTTACGTTTTGCCATCGTAAGCATATCTTTTACCTTGGCGTTTTCCATACCACAGCTCAATAATAGCTGAATATCAGAAAGAGACACAATGTTGCCAATAGAGGTGGAAGCATATTCAATTCTTTGCTTTTGCATGCTCCCACCTCCAATCATAGTTAATAGTATTAGCCATTGGCTCCTCTGTATTTATGGTTTCCACTTATGTGTCTGCTTCGTTTCTTGCTGTTTATGCTCAGCTGGATTCTTATTCCCCGGTCAACCTCTTTCATAACATTCAGATCAGTAACACTTCCTATAAAAGAGAGTAGCTTTGCTTTATCAATAGTAGTAATCTGCTCAGCCATGATCGATGACTTTTTCTCAAGTCCTGCAACATCTTCTATATTAATATGTGTTGGCAGTCCTTTACTCTTATGAATCTTGGAAGTGATTGGCAAAACTGTAATAGTCGGAGAATACTTATTGCCTATATTGTTCTGAACAACAAGAACTGGTCTGACACCATGCTGCTCGGACCCTAGTCCTTCGCCCAGATCAGCAAGAAAAATATCACCTCTTTTTATCTCATCCATCCTTCACCACTCCTCCCTATGTAAAAGAGCGCCTTCTTTTATATAGGAGAAAGCGCTCCTGAAATCATCCAAAACTGTACTATTTATCAATTTGTCCTCGACACCCCGATAATGGGAAGTCATCAGGCGGCTGCAGCTGGCAGCTCCATAGGCTCTTTACCTCCCCGCGGGTCTCGCCGGGCCGCTCCCATTACGATAGTTGTGGCTGAGCGGAAGTATCATTATCCCTGTAGTTATCATGACCAGAGTTGGTGCTACCAACCTTCCAGTGAGGCTATATCGCGCACGGCGTACCTATGGGGCTCCATACTACAGGAACGTACCTGATGAATGACTATTCAGTTTTCAAAGATCGATGAAAGATTCTTTTTAACCCTTTCACCTATACCCACAGAGAGGAAGCTTTATACAACCTCAAATCGAAAAAAATTTTAAATTTCTAAAAAAACTTGTAAGGACATGCATAGCCAATAGTTAAAAGCCATGCATGTCCTTGTGATATTTGTTACAATCTAAGAATTTCCTTAAGGTTCTTCATAGCCTGATCCAGGGATTTTGATACCATCTGCTGTGTAACTCCTTCAGCTTTGGCAATCTCTTTCTCATCGAGTCCATGATAGAAATACAGGATACATCTGCGCCTCTGCACCGGTGGCAGCTTATCCAAACCCTCTCTCATTTTCTCCCGCTCTGCCCTGGCAATGACAGCATCCTCTGGCTCATCATTTGAAAAGACAGAATGAAAGTACTCTGTCAGACCTTCCTCATATCCAAACAAATCGTGATGGCGTATGCTGCGCATATCATGCTTTTTCTCATTGCGGTCATATTCATGAAATGCTTCTCCCTGCTCCATGGTCATCAGGACAAATGGTGCATACTTCGACAGTTCTTTTCCATACTTCTCCATAAGGGTTGCCTGATCAAGATCAGTAACTACAGCCCACTTCACACCTCCAGTCATTCCAGGGTACTCGAAGCCAAGGTTAATTACTTCATATTCAGTTTTATTCTCATTCATTATCCGTTTCCTCCGATTTTTGAAAGTTGATAAGTTCCAAAAATCGGGGATCACGGATATCTGCCTATGAAGGTCTCCCAAACAAATAAGTGCAAATCTGAACACCATCGAGGCAAAACAGAGGAAATTCCACTGTCAGTGTTCAAATCTGCACGCAAAATGGACAAAATAAAAAAGCGTAGCAAAACAGAATACCCATCAAGGATATTTCTCTCTGTTTTGCTTCGCCTTTCAACGATTCTGTGCCGTTCCTAGCCGCTTAAGCAAACTCTTGCTATCTGCCGCGAGCTTTCCGGTTCAATGCCGGATCCAACGCCTGTTTCAGATAGCTCAGTCAGTATTCATTTGAGTATGCTTATGAAGCCAGTAGCGCTTACACAGCACATCTACGATTACGAAGAAGTCTAAATCCTTCATCATCATTGATAGCAATCAGATAGTTGTGACATCTGATGCATTCTCTCTCGGCTTCCCCAAAGCCAAGAGTAAGAAGATACTTGCCACAAAATGGACAGTGGACAAGTATCTTTTGTTTTCGAAGTACAATCTTCATTTCTTTTTTCATTTTCACTCTCTCCTATTAGTAAAAATATTTATATCTCAAATGTATGATTTGAGATGATTTACATATCTTTAAAGATTGATATTTCTTTAAAGATATGCTATTCACGCAAAATACATCTTGTGCGATATGTAAACGGACTTGGATTAAACCTAGAATAATTCTAGAGGTAATCCATCATGAAAAACGATATAGAAGGCTTTAAAAATTGCCAAAAAGCGTTGGCTGTTGCCATCAAAGACGGGCGCAAGACAGAAGATCTTACTCAAGAAGAGTTAGTATCTGAATCTGGTACAGATATAACAAGTATCAGACGTATGGAAAACGAAAGTCTTAATGCGAATCCGGAATTAGCTTCTCTCTTTCCTGTAGTACGGAGGCTACATATAGATGCAAACGATTTCTTTTACCCTGAACGGGAAAAAGAGAGCCCTGACCTGACTAAATTGCTGCATTATATCTCTACGGAATGCACAAACGAGGATGCCAGGAAACTGCTTCCTTCAATCAAAACCTTACTTGACATGCTGCATTCAGATAGCATGACCGACATCAAGAAATAAAAAAGAGCCTACTTCTCCTATCAGGAAAAGCAGGCTCTCCACATTTTTCATGTGCCTGGCTCGGCGCTTTTTTCAAT
>CAMNEA010000011.1 GCA_946536145.1 uncultured Butyrivibrio sp. | reverse complement strand
TACTATAGTTATATTTAATTTTATATTTTACTTATATATTTATCTTTAAAATCTTACTCATATTTCGATTATTATTTATTTATTAACTATGCTTTGAATATCATTTTATACTTTTAATTCCTTTCTCAAAAATATGAGATTATCATATATTTTGTTATATTATGGTGATTTAAATCTCATATTTTTTCTTTTTCTATCATATTTTAGGCCTCATAAATCAAAGATGATATTTCCATAAGTTCTTATATCGTAAAGTATTAGTACTAAGAGATTTTCAAGCAAATCTTTATAAGTTCATTCGAATTTGTGTTATATGAGTTATGCTTTTCTTCTTTAATTCATGATATCTTGAATCTATGAATCAAGATGCCTGCAAACAAGCCATCCTAGAGCGACTACGTCGCGGGCTTGTTTGCCTCTCGTATCATGTATTAAATTTGTGGTAAATATTGGTCTTTTCATTTTCAAGCTCAAAATATTAGAAAAATGTATTTATCCAATTAAGTTTGTAAGATAATAAAAACAACTTTAGCTGCAATGTTGTTATTTTTTTATATTTACAAACACTTTTTTATTAATTAATTACGAATACACAAGCCCAGTAAATAAGCACTTTTTCGTAATATTGGGTGACTAAAATGGGAAGAATGAGTCTTCAAAAAGGGTATAAGATGTGTAGTAAATGGGTATTTAAAGTAGATAAAAAGAGATGCAGATTAAGTGATAATAATTGGGACCGTGAGAGTTTGAAAAGGGATTAAAAGTGACTAAAAAGGGAAGGGTACTAACCATGATTGCATTATGCCCTGAAACACTGCAAATATGCGCTTTTAAATATGAAATAATATTAAAGGTGAACAAAAAGGGAAAACAAAGGTGACTAAAATGGGAACATGATATTACAATACAAATAATAAAGAACAAAAATAGAGTAGTACACTTTTCATATAAATTTTATGTCGGGACAGGAGATAACTAATGACTAATAAGCAGTTATCTCTTATTTTTACGTGTTTTATGAGAAAAATGCAGGATCCTTGCAGAAAAAAAGAAATATTATTGACCTAAAAGGGATTAAAAGGTGAATAGAAAGGGGAGATAATTGACTAAGAAATATTAATATAATTGGTCAAAAGGGACCAAAAGGGGCGCGTATTAATCGAAAAGTTAATGAAAAGGGAATGAAAACTATTGTCTATATTAGTCAAGAGTATTTGTGTTTTATAAATGTAAAAACCACAAAATATAGTAAAAAATAGCTTGTAAGTGCTAAAAAAGGGAATATAATAAAATTGAGGTGAAAGAAAAGGGAAGATTTTAAAGACGCGTTTTTTTAAGGTGATAAAAAAAGGAATGATTACAGTATAGCCAAAGGTGTACATAAAGGGAACAGTATATGGATAAAGAAAAAAGAAATCAACTTGTAGTGAGTAATAAAAGCTATAAGAAGTCAAATGAACTGATTAATGCAATGGGAAAAGGTACTGCATTAAGCCAGAAACTCTTTGCAATTGGGATGCAGAATATTCATACAGATGAATACAATAATGTAGTAGCTACCATTTATGGATCAGAACTTAGAAAGATGTTTAATTCAACTTCAGGTTCTCTTTATGAGCATATCGAAGCACTATGTGATCAACAGATAAAGGGGGCGACTATCTTTGACTGGAAACTTCTTATGAAGGACCGTAAAAATGGGAAAATTGAAGCTCATCAGGTCGTAACCGATGCTTCTTTCAAAAATGGTACTCTCACATTACGATACAATAATTATCTTACGGACAAAATAATAAATTTACAAAAGGATTTTACTGTTTTGAGTCTTGCAGATACGATTAGTCTTAAGAGCGTTTATTCTTTAAGACTTTATGAGATGCTGAAATCTGCATATGACTATCAAAGAGCCATTACAAAATGCCAGGGAGAACTTGTTGTAGAGTACAATCTTACAGAACTAAAGCTGGAGCTTGGAATAATAACCTCAGGTGGAAGTAAGGAAATAAGATCTGAACTTGAAAAAGATTACCCGGATTACGACAAAATTGAGGAGCTGGCTGAGAAAACAGAGCAGACCAAGTATAAAGAATACAAGATATTTAACAGGAATGTTCTGGCAAAGGCTAAGGAAGAACTCAATAAAAAGACCAGCATTCAGGTGGATTATGCTCCTATTAAAAATGGCAGAAAAACTGTTGGAATAAGGTTTTTTGTGATAAAGAAAGACAATTCACCTTCAAGTACGCCTAAACTTGTAAAGGCAGATAAAGATGATATTCTTGACGAGCTTATTGATCTTATGCATGACGATTTTAAGATGAGAGAAATCAGAGAAATTGCAGAAGAAGCCGACTATGATCTTGATAAGATAAAAAAATCTTATGAATACATGAAAGGATATTCAAAAACAGTCGAAGTTCCAATAGCGTTTATGAAGGAATGTATCAGGAACGAGTATTATTTACAAAAGAGGAATACTTTAAAGACTAGAATAAACAGCTTTAATAACTTTGAACAGCGGACTGATATTGACTTTGACGAGTTGGAACGGCAGCTCAGAGAGAATTAACGATATATGTTATACATGTTATATATATTGAATAATAAATATATTACATATACTTAATGTTATACATATACATTTGGGAGGATTGATGGAAAAAATAGTAGCAAAATTGCTCATTTATGGAGATTTGCCAGAGGATTCAATATTGGTTCAGCTTGCCGATGTCTACAGAGATTGGCATGCGAAAGATTATTCAAAAGAAGATCTTATAGCGCGTTGCTATAAGCAAATCAAGCGGCTTTTGGTTCTGGGTACTTCGTATGCTTTTGATAAGAATCTGTGGCACAACTACCTTACTTATCTGATAATTATGGATGAGAATCCGTTTACGTTGACTTGTGAAAAGGTCGGGAGCAAAGATGGAAGCGTGAATCATTTTGCGATAAATGATTTTCATGCATTCAGAGAACTGTTTGATTTCGATTTTTCTACGTTGGAGGAGGAACTTGGCATTGACTGCTTTAGCTGTATAACTGATTACAAGGCAATTGATAAACCCAAGCTTATGTACAACGTAAATGTCAGCGAGAAAGTAAGAAATCTAAGTGAAAAGCTTGAAAAAGCTGGCAGTGATGAGGATTTTTTCAAAATAGTTACCGGATTTTATGAGAGTATTGGAGTAGGAGCATTCGGACTGAATAAAGCATTTCGGTTCAGAGAGCTTGACGATGGTACTGTTGAATTTAATCCGATCAATAATATGGAAATAGTATGGCTGGATGATCTTGTTGGTTATGATATCCAGAAAAAGAAACTCATCGATAATACAAAGGCCTTTGTGGATGGCAAAAAGGCGAATAATGTGCTTCTTTTTGGTGATAGCGGAACCGGCAAATCTACTAGCATTAAAGCTATTGTCAATGAGTTTTATGGAAATGGTCTGAGGATGATAGAAATATATAAATATCAGTTCAGGCATCTCTCACAGGTGATCTCCCAGATCAAGAATAGAAATTACAAATTTATTATTTATATGGACGATCTGTCTTTCGAGGAGGATGAGTCAGAATACAAATTCCTGAAGGCTGTTATAGAAGGAGGAGTTGAGACTAAACCTGATAATGTACTTATTTATGCGACTTCCAACCGAAGGCATCTGATAAAGGAGACGTGGAGAGACAGAAGAGATATTGAACAGGATGGAGATATCCACAGATCTGACACTATGGAGGAAAAGCTTTCTCTGGCAAACAGGTTTGGTGTGACAATTGGATACTATAAGCCGTCAAGGCAGGAATATCATGATATTGTGAGTATTCTTGCTTCAAGAAATGGTCTTAGTATAAAAGACGAGGAGCTGTTTCTTGAGGCTGACAGGTGGGAACTAAATCATGGCGGCATTTCCGGACGTACAGCACAACAGTTTATCAATCATTTAACCGGAATTGATAGATAATAAATATAAAATATACACCTTGGATATGATATATAACATCGATATGATATATTGCTTGCATATCACATATAATTATATAAAGCCATAATAAAAAAGAACATATATGACTAAAGTTTAACAAAATCATGATAAAATATAATATAGTCTACCATGGGGAAATAGAATGCATGAAATGAGTTATATTGCAAGAATGGTGGAACTTGCAATAGATGTTGCTAAACAAAGCAATGCGGAACGGATCAAGAATATAGTTGTTCAGATAGGTAAGACAAGTGGTGTGATGCCGTATTATATGTACAAGTATTATCCGGAGGCTGTTAAGGGGACCATTTTAGAAGGGGCTGAGCTTGTATGTGAAGAAGTGCCGGTAAAGGCGCTATGTGAGGAATGCGGAGCTGAATACCTTCCTGTCAGGGAAAATAATTACCTCTGTCCTGAGTGTGGAGGAAGAAAAGCACATATTATTGAGGGAAAAGGGGTAACACTTAAAAATATTGTGGTAGAAGATTAGGAAAGGATCAAAATGAAGACACTCTATATCGAATGTAAGATGGGCATAGCCGGAGATATGTTTGCATCTGCACTGTTAGATCTATTTGAAGACCCAGAGTCGGTTGTAAGAGCGCTGAATGACATTGGAATTCCTAAAGTACGATTTGAGCTTGCGAGGGTTCAGCGTTGCCATATTGAGGGAAATCAACTCTCGGTACTGATCGATGGCATGGAGGAAATCAGTAATGATATCGTAGATGATGGACCCCATATGCATAGCCAAGATCATGAGCATGAACACTCTCATGCGCATACTACGATTTATGACATCGAGGAGATTATTGAGGAACTTAATATTTCGAAAGAAATAAAAAGTGACATACGCGAGATTTATCAGCTGTTGGCAGAGGCTGAGAGCTCGGTTCACGGTGAACCCGTATCGCAGATTCATTTTCATGAAGTTGGAAATTTTGATGCAATAGCTGACATAACTGCTGTTTGCTACCTGATGCATGAGCTTGATCCCGATAAAGTAATCGTGTCTCCTATTAATGTCGGAGGAGGGCAGGTGAAATGTGCACACAGAATTTTACCTGTCCCTACACCTGCAACAGCCTTTTTGCTTAAGGGCATTCCAAGCTATTCAAGCGACAGAATCAAGGCAGAGCTATGTACACCGACCGGCGCTGCTCTTATCAAATATTTTGCATTTGACTTTGGAACACAGCCTGTTATGTCAGTAAGCAGAATTGGCTATGGAATGGGTAAAAAAGATTTTGAACAGTCAAACTGCGTTCGTATAATGCTTGGTGAGATCAATGAAGAAGCAGAAAGAATAGTTGAACTCTCCTGCAATATTGATGATATGACTCCAGAGGAACTTGGGTTTGCCAAGGAAATGCTGTTTGAGACCGGAGCTCTTGATGTTTATTCGGTATCGGCAGATATGAAAAAAGATCGCCCGGGAATTCTTTTGACTTGCATCTGCCGAGAGGATAAAAAAGATGAACTCATTAAATGTATGTTCAGGCATACTACCACTCTTGGACTTCGTGAGAGCATAAGTAACAGATATACGCTCTCAAGACAGATTGACAAAGTTGAGACTCCATATGGAGAAGTCCGTATAAAGAGAGCATTGGGATATGAAATTAACCGTGCAAAACTGGAATATGACGATCTTGCAGGTATTGCAAAACGCACAGGAAAATCATTAATTAGCCTCAAAAAAGAAATTGAAGAGCTTATATATGATGAGAAAAACAATCAGAATAAGTGACCTGAGCGATGATAACGTTAAAGTATTTCATTCGCTCAATGAAAATCAGCTAAAAAGAATAGATGAACCTGATTTAGGGCTTTTCATTGCGGAAAGCCCTAAAGTTATTGTACGGGCACTGGATGCAGGATATAAACCGGTTTCAGCTCTTTTTGAAGAGAATCTGATAGCGTCTTTGATGTGTTCTGATATACTCGACAGGTTTGGAGATATAACCGTCTACGAAGCGCCGGAGGACGTGCTGCTTGGCATTACAGGTTACAACTTGACCAGTGGCGCATTGTGTGCATTTAGAAGAAAGGAAATGCCGAATATAGAAGAGGTATGTGAGAATGCAAAAAGAATAGTTGTTCTTGAGAATGTAGAAAATCCAACAAACATGGGCGCTATCTTCAGATCGGCGGCCGCACTTAATATAGATGCCGTTATTTTATCCGGTGATTGTACTGATCCGCTGTATAGGAGAGCAATCCGCGTAAGCATGGGGAATGTATTTATGATACCATGGACTTATTATGGAGAAAAAACGGACAGCTGGTATGAATCAGGAATGAAGAAATTGTCTGAAATGGGGTACACGACAGTTGCGATGGCGCTTAGGGAGAATTCCGTGAGGCTTGATGATGAAAGGCTTTTCGGACATGAAAAGATGGCTATTATTATGGGCACGGAGGGAGAAGGCCTTCGTGAAAGCACAATTGATAATAGCGATTTTGTGGTGAAGATACCGATGTCACATGATGTGGATTCGCTGAATGTAGCAGCAGCAAGTGCCGTGGCATTCTGGCAGCTTGCTGCTAATAAGGGATAATTAACATTTATTCATTCATTAGTGCTTCAATTTTTTTTTGTGAGTTTATAATAGTCTGATCAACTGTTTGTTTATCCTCGATACACTTTACGAGTTCTTCTCCAAATTCTTCTTCTATTTTTGCCCACTTGGTTGTTCTGGGACGCACTCGTGAATTATTGGTGCCCATATAAATCATTTCAAAGTATGGAAATTTTTCTATTACCTCATTATCTCTAAATACGCTCTTTCGGGTAGGTATGCCACCGTGTTCAAGTGCTTTTTTCTGTACTTCACTGCTTGTAAGATAAATTGCACATTTAAGAGCCAAATCCGGATTTGCGGAATTGGAAGTTACTCCCAATAACCAGTTCCCTATTTCTCCTGTAGCAAGAGGGTCAGAGGATGCGTCCTTCTTTCCGGGTATCTGTGAGATTTCAGCTGTTGGTCCTGTTCCTGAAAGAAACCATGATGGCCAACCAAGTGCTATGGCTGCTTCGCCGTCGTTGATCGCTTTTATCAGGCTGTCCTTGTCATAATTTCCACCTGTTTTGTAAAGCTGATAGTAGAAATTTAAAGCATCTCTGCTCTCTGGAGAGTCCAGAATAATGTTGTTATCGCTGTCAAAGAGATCTCCGCCAAACGCCCATAATATTGGCAGAAAATCTGAAACAATAGGGTTCCCGCTCTGGCCTCTTATGGCATATCCGTTTTTTCCGCTGCTGTGAAGATCCTGGCATGCTTTGAGTATATCGGCCCAGTTATCAAAGGATGAATCGCTGTTTATTAAGTTGTTATTAAAGAAAATGAGCTGTACGTTACCGGAGAAGGGAAGTGCATAAGTTGCGCCCATAGGATAGGGATCCTTGCCAAGCAGCTTTGATTTTTCAACAAAATCGTCGTCGTCAATATATCCGAGCTGGGTCAGGTTTTTGAGGATGTTTTTTTGAATATATTCAGGCATCAAAGGGTCATCAACCATGATTATGTCATATTTTCCCGTTGTATTTTTGGAATCTGAAATAGCATTTTTATATATATCATCGCCGCTAAGTGAGATAACCTCTATTGTGCATTTGTTCTCTTTTTCAAAATCTCCTTTGACTGCATTGATAACATCTGCGTGGGAACCATCCCTTGCCGCTATTGTAATGACAGTTCCTCTTGCAGAAGAGCCACCATAAGTGGATGCGCAGCCAAGACAAGGCATGAGGTATACAAATATGAAAAATACGGCTAATGATCTTTTGATTTTGTTCATCTGCTTAACCTCCGATAATAAATACATTTTATCATATACCGCCCATGAATAAATGAAAAATAAATAATAATATGATGAATTTTGTTGTATAATTAATATTGGATAAGTGTAGTAAGGAAGCAGATAAGGAGTGGATTATGAGTGATATCAGCATAGAAGGCAAGATAGGATATTCAACAGACACAGAGTTTAGTCCAAACGATATATTATATATGTTAAAAGACCTTCCGGATGCCTGCTGCATTTTTAAAGTGCTTACTGATCCTTTTGGGACAGTGAAGGACATGCTGTTTTTATTTGCGAATGAAAAATACGCCAAGCTCGCCGGGAAACCTACTGCGGAATTAATTGGTGCTACTTACTATACTACAGTATCCAATCAGGATGAAGACTGGATAAAACTCAGCTATCAAGCTGCAATACTTAGGCAGTCGTCAATAAATAGAACATATAATACGCATTTCGATAAATGGTTCGAATTCTGGGCAGTCCCTGTTTATCAGAAGGGGTTCTGTGCATTTATTATCCATGATGTTACGGCTGATAAGCGAAATGAAGAGAGCAGAGTACTTCAGACCAATACCAGTAATCTTGTCATAGATTGTGCCAAAGCACTTTCAACCTCTGATTTTAGCAAAGGAATTAAGCGGGTTCTTGGAAGAATCGGAGCGGCATTGGAAGCAGACAGGGTTTACATTGTCAGAGAAAACAATGGCAAAATCGAACAGATCTATGAGTGGATCAGTAAGTTGTGTTCAACTGAACTTCCGTCCAAAAAGGTTTTTGAGAAATTCGACATGGTATCCATATGGTCAAAGCAGCTGGCAGGGAAGGATGTATTTGTGATGAGCGATATCACACCTGTTATGGACTTGAATCCACAGCTCTACAGTGAATTTCTTTCTGGTAAGTGCTCAAGATATATTGTTGCAACTTTGAAGGAAAAAGACGGAATTATGGGCTTTTTGGTTGCAGATAATTATTCACTTGACATACAACTTAACATAACTGAGGTTATGGAAACTGTTGCGGCATTCATAGCAACCAATATTAAAAACCATGATCTTACCACGGAACTGCTCTACCTGGGAGGCCATGATGCGCTTACGGGGCTTGGGAACAGGTATGCTCTTAATCAGACGTTGATGCTTCTTTCGGAATTCAGTACTTCTGTAGGTGTCTGCTATACAGATATCAATGGTCTTAAGATCATAAATGATGAAAAAGGCCATCAGGCGGGTGACAAACTGATAATTGATACTGCAGGACTGGTAGCCGGGGTATTTAAGAAAAAGAACTGCTTCAGAGTTGGCGGTGATGAATTCATTGCAGTAGTTCAGGATGTAGAAAAAGAGAAATTTGAGGAACTGGTTGATAAACTACGTCAAAAAGCAAAAGGCGTATCCATTGCCATAGGATACGACTGGAACAAGGATTCTGCTTTGGTAGAGAAGGTCATTAAAAAGGCTGATGAGGCGATGTATAAAGATAAGGCAGCGTATTACAAACACCACGAGAGACGCCACAATGGATAGCATAAAGGTCGTGAGATTTGATAGGACAATATAGGACAAAAATAAAGAGTAGCAGATGGACCTGCTACTCTTTTGGTTAGATAACCTATGTTATGCAAGAGATGCTGTGATTATCGCCATTGAATAAACTTCGATGGCATTGCATCCACGAGAAAGATCGTTTATTGGAGCGTTAAGTCCAAGAAGTATAGGACCATATGCCTCGAAATTACCCATTCTCTGTGCAATCTTGTATCCAAGATTACCTGCGTTTATATCAGGGAAGATAAAGGTGTTGGCATGTCCTGCAACAGGTGATCCGGGAGCTTTCTGCTTAGCAACGCGAGGTGAAACCGCTGCATCGAACTGAAGCTCGCCATCGATCGGAATCTCGGGGTATTTCTCCTGAGCTTTCTTTGTAGCATTCTGCATCTTTGTAACGGTATCATCTTTTGCGGAACCCTTGGTTGAAAATGAAAGGAAAGCAACCTTGGGGGTTACACCAAAACGCTGTGCACAGTTGACAGTCTCGCCGCAGATCTCTACCAGCTCGTCCTCATTGGGATTGATGTTGATACCGCAGTCAGCCATTGCGATAACCTCATTCTCGCCGGTTGCTGAAGGGCGAACAAGGATAAAGCATGAAGATACGATGGTGTTGTCTGGTTTGGTCTTGATGATCTGGAGGGCAGGACGAACTGTATCGGCAGTTGAATAGGTGGCACCTCCAAGTAGACAATCGCCAAGTCCCATCTTTACAAGCATTGTACCAAAGTAATTAGTCTGCTTGAGAATTGGGATTGCTTTTTCGGGAGTCATGCCCTTGCTTTTTCTAAGCTCGCAGAACTCTGCAACCATTTCATCAAATTTTTCATATGTATCGGGATCAATGATCCTGGCGCCTCGGATGTTATATCCGGCTTCTTCTGCAGCTTTATTTATCTCATCTTCATTGCCAAGAAGTATAGGCTTTATGAAATTTCCGGCGAGAAGGCGGGAAGCAGCCTCAAGAATTCTAGGATCAGAGCCTTCCGGGAAAATAATTGTCTTAGGGTTACTTTTAAGCTTTTGGATCATATCACCAAATCCGTACATTTATTGTTCCTCCTTATTTCCTCTTATGTTATTTATGTTTTGTAAGCGCATACATTTTTGTGTGTAAACGTATTATAGAATAAAGATATTTAAAAAAGTTTGATTTCGCTCAAGTTTAATATTAAAATCTAAATAAATATTTCTTAAGGAGAATAATATATGAACTTTAATCCAACAATGCTGATGCAAATACAGCAGAGAATACAGTCATTTCAGCAGGATCACCCTAAATTTGTACCGTTTCTGATGGCAATCAGGGACAATGCCCTCGAAGAGGGAAGCGTTATAGCCATGAAGGTTACAACACCTGACGGCAGAACAATAGAATCTAATATCAAGCTGACAGCAAATGATATAGAGACATTCAGGATGATGGCTTCGGGCAATCAGAATTAAAGGACTTTTATATACTTAGAGCCGGTTTTGTTGAAATTGTTCCTGGCAAGATATTCTTTGTGGTGCTTAACGGGGCCACTATAAGTAACTGTTGCTACGCCAAAATCTTTTAGTTTGGAAAAGAGAAAGCTGCCAATGGAAAAATCTCTGAACTCTGGAAGAGAATAGTCGAGCAGTATATCTATATTGTTGTCATCTGTTTTGACTCCAACAAATATACCGGCAGGTGATCCGTTGTAGCAAATAATATATGAATCATTGGCTTTTGAAAAATCAAGTGATATTCCGGGAAAGACTTTCATGATATCCTCGGAAACCCTCTCGATTGTGTATCTGAGCATAGAATCCGAAGGGGATACTTTTACAAGGTCATATTCCCGGCTCTCCTTGCTGGTATTGCTCATCTTGACCAGATGATAGATATTGATCAAAACAAGGCATACGTTCATTATCGCAGTGGGATAGGAGTGGATAATAAAGGCATATACAGTAAAAATGATGCTTCCGATTGTGTTTACGACCCTGAGCTTTACAACAGAAACCATGAGAAATGATACAAGAACCAATGCTGAACCGGTATAGCCGATTGCTTCAATTATCATACCTTTATCCATTAGACACCTCGCATAATACGTGTTATTTGTATGAAATAATAGTAACAAAATATTCTGCTTTAAGCAAACTCAATGAAAGGAGAGATCCGGGATGGCTGCTACAACAGATAAGAGCTTACGAAATATGGTGATGTATCAGATATTTGTGAGAAATTTCAGTGAGGAGGGTACTTTTTTACAGGTAATACCACAGCTGGACAGAATTAAAGAGCTGGGCGTGGATATTGTATGGTTTGCTCCGATACATCCCATCGGGAAGATTTCACGGAAAGGAAGCCTGGGGTCTCCCTATGCAATAAGTGATTACAGGTCAGTCAATCCCGAATACGGGTCGCTTGATGATTTCAAGAGAGTGGTAGAAGAGATTCATAACAGGGGAATGAAGTGTATAATAGATGTTGTATATAATCATACCGCCCCTGATTCTGTTCTCGTACAGGAGCATCCGGAATGGTTTTACCATAAGGAAGACGGAAGTTTTGGAAACCATGTGGGAGACTGGACCGATATAGTGGATTTGGATTACAATAATTCCGCGCTTTGGGATTACCAGATAGAAACCCTCAGAATGTGGGCTGAGACCGTAGATGGTTTCCGATGTGATGTGGCTCCGCTTATTCCGCTTGAATTCTGGAAAAGAGCCAGGGGAGAAGTAGAGGAAGTCAGAAAAGGATGTATATGGCTCAGTGAGTCTATTGACCCCGGCTTTATCGTGTTCATGAGAGAAATAGGCCTTACCGCTCTTTCGGATTCTGAGATTTTCCAGGCGTTTGATATCAGCTATGATTATGATATTTACGCAGATCTGGTGAATTATGCAAATAAAACGGGGACATTGGCAACATACACTGAGGCGGTAAACCGTCAGGAATACATTTATCCGGACAATTATGTCAAATTGCGCTTTTTGGAAAACCACGACCAGCCGAGAGCGGCATTTTTGTTTCCCGATACTGCTACACTACGCAATTTCACTGCATTTCTTTTTTTCCAAAAAGGAATGACTCTTATTTATGCCGGCCAGGAGTATGGGGTAAGACACCTGCCATCTCTTTTTGACAAGGATCCTGTGCTTTGGGATGACCCTGATAATCAGGATTTACAGGAACTTATCAGAAAACTGGCAAAGATTAAGAAAACGGATCTTTTTGCTGACGCTGCTTATACTGTCAAGGCAATAGAGAATAAGATAGTTTATGCTGAGTATAGGAAGGGTAATAAAAAAGCGATTGGTATCTTTTGCCTTGAAAGTACTAAAGGCGTTGTTGCTGTCGACATTCCGGACGGCGTTTATGTGAACAGGATTGATGGGAAAAGCATAGATGTATGCCATGGAATGATCAGTACTATGGGAGATCCGATCATAATAAATAATTAATTGCCAAATGGAAGATTTTATCGTATAAATAATCAGATACAATTCAAGGAGGACAATAACATGGGCACTAATGAGAAAGAAATATTAACTGATGACGCTTTGATGGGAGTTACAGGCGGAGCGGGTCCACAGTTTGATGCCAGGAGAAAAGAGTTTGATGATGCCTGGGCTAAACTTGAAATGGAGAAAAAGGGATTTTCCGGAATGCAGAGAGCGGAGCTCTTTGATGACTGGCAGAAGAACAAAACCGACAGCTCAGCGTCAACTTTTCTGAGTCTTTGCTGATGCTAAGGGTAAGGTTCAGGAAAACAGCAGGATAATAAATGTAATAAAAGCAATCACAAAGACAGAGGTAGTTGATGCAGTAACTATCTTTGTCTTTAAGTCTGCAACATTGACATATTTGCCGTTGAGATTTACGGTTTCAACTATCTCGGGTTTGGATATCTTATTGTATGTATTTATGTTGTCCATATTAATTATCTCCATTCGTAAAACAAAAAACCATTTTTAATATATTAACCTATAAATGTGTAATTTTACTAATTTTGAAGTTAAGATTTTATAAAAAGAGTATAAAGTCACTGTAGCGCATAGGAGTAGAGCGGTAAATGAAATATCGATGTCTGATATTTGATCATGATGACACCACTGTAAACAGTACTGCGAAAATACATTATCCCAGTTTTGTTGAATTCATGAAGATAAAAAGACCCGGAGTAACATATACTCTGGATGAATACGTAAAATATAATTTCCATCCGGGAGTTATTGAATTTTTCAGCAAAATCTGCGGCCTTACCAAGGAAGAGCTTGTGGAGGAACAGGATTTTTGGTATGAATTCGCAAGCAGCCATGTGGCGGATGCATTTAGTGGTATAAAGGAGATCATGGAAGAGCAGAAGGCTCAAGGCGGAATAACGGCTGTGATTTCACATTCTTTTGCTGAGAATATTCTTAAAGATTACAGACACAATGATCTTCCAGAGCCGGACGTGATATTCGGATGGGAACAGCCCAAAGAGGAGAGAAAACCCTCACCTGTTCCGGTGAACAGAATAATGGAGAAGTATGATCTAAGACCGGAGGAGGTGCTTGTGATAGATGACCTCAAACCCGGGCTTGATATGGCAAGAGCGGCGGGAGTTAAGTTTGCGGCTGCGTGCTGGTGCTTTGATATTCCCGAAAATGAGGAATATATGAGAGCAAATGCAGACTACCTGTTCAAAAGTGTAGACCAATTAAAAAGCCACTGCTTTAATTAGGAGTAAAAAGAAGATGGACATCTTTTTACATCCCGGAAAGCAGTGGTTTTATATTTTTGCATTCCTAACGTAATAAATATACGTGATCAGCCGGCAAATGTATTCTTTTTATTGCAGAGTGGACAGATGGCACTGGACAAGAGAATGTTGACTCTTATATTTTTGTGACAGTGTTGGCAGGAAACCCAGACCATTTGCTCTTTCTTGGCTCCGCCGGATACATTTTCAAGTTCTGAATCATTTAATTTTAAATCTCTATTATTATCTGACATGTTTGTTCCTCCTTATGTTCATATGTGATAGAATTGTCTTATATTTATACGAACCGATTTTAAAACCGGCAACGTTACGTAAAGAAAATAATACTACAAGAGGTTAAATTATGGAATACCGCTTAGACAAAAACGGAGAAAAGATTTCTATCCTTGGTTATGGCTGCATGAGATTTACGACAAACGGCAGGGGAATAGACATAGATAAGGCTGAAAAGGAGATCCTTGCAGCGTATGAGCGGGGGGTAAACTACTATGATACTGCATACGTATATCCCGGAAGTGAGGCTGCGCTTGGTGAGATCCTTGAGAGGAATGGTATAAGGGATAAGGTGAATATTGCCACCAAGCTGCCACAGTATCTCGTAGGCAGCAAAGCTGCGCTGGATAAATATTTTGATGAGGAATTAAAGAGACTTCGGACTGATCATGTGGATTATTATCTGATGCATCATATGACGGCCATAAGCCAATGGGATAAGCTGAAAAATGTTGGAGTCAGAGAGTGGATTGATGAGAAAAAGAAGTCCGGACAGATAAGGAATATTGGTTTCTCCTATCATGGCAACAGCGAGGATTTTATTGGGATATTAAATGCGTACGATTGGGATTTCTGCCAGATACAGTACAATTATATTGATGAACATTCTCAGGCAGGAGTAGAGGGGCTCAATGCCGCCGCGAAAAAAGGTGTGCCGGTCGTGATCATGGAGCCTCTTCGAGGTGGAAAACTTGTAAATCTTTTGCCTCAGAAGGCAAAAGATCTTATAAAGGAGCAGTCAAGCGGCTACACAGCTGCCGAGTACGGTCTGAGGTGGCTCTGGAATCAGGAAGCTGTTACATGTGTTCTTTCCGGAATGAACTCTATTGAGATGGTAGAGGAGAATTGCAGGATTGCCTCAGAAGCAAAGGCGGGATCGCTGACGGCTGCAGATCTGGAAGTCATTGAAAGGATAAAAGGCATTATTTCCCAGTCTGAGCTGGTAGGATGCACAGGTTGCAGATATTGTATGCCATGCCCTAAGGGAGTCGACATTCCGGCATTGTTTAGAAGTTACAACACGACAGCAATAGAGAGCAGGCAACAGGCCAGATTTGAGTATGCTCAGACAGTTGGACTTCGTAAAGATCCGGCATTTGCAACTCAGTGCATCGAGTGCGGCAAATGTGAACAGCACTGTCCTCAGAACATACCTATCAGACAGAAGATAAAGGAAGCAGACAGAGTTGTTCGGCCGCTTCCTTACAAGATTGGAATAAATATTGCCAGAAAAATCCTGAAAGTATCAAAATAACATTTGTTACAGGAGGCTGAAATGTCTATTTTAGGTGCATTTATGGTTCCGCATCCACCGCTTATTATACCGGAGGTAGGAAGAGGTGGAGAAAAACAGATAGAGGATACTACAAGAGCTTATGAAAAAGTGGCGGATATGATCGCTCAGATCAGACCGGATACTATAATAATCAGCAGCCCTCATGCCACCATGTACTCAGATTACTTCCATATCTCTCCGGGAATTGCTGTGAGAGGTTCATTCTCGAGGTTTGGCGCCGGAGGTGTCAATTTTATAGAAGAGTATGATTCGGATCTTGTAAAAGAGATAAGCGCTATTGCAAAAGAACGTGATTTTCCGGCGGGAACTCTCGGAGAGGTCGACAAAGAGCTTGATCATGGGACTATGGTTCCTCTGTGGTTTGTAAGAAAGAAGTATAAGGAAGGCAAAATAGTAAGAATCGGTCTTTCTGGCCTTTCGCTTGCTGATCACTACAGGATGGGACAGATCATCAAAGAATCTGTGGAAAAAACCGGGCGCAGAACGGTCTTTATCGCCAGCGGTGATCTTTCTCATAAATTGCAGGAATATGGTCCATACGGCTATGCTCCGGAAGGCCCTGTATATGACAACAGGATAATGGACGTATGCGGACGTGGAGCATTTGGAGAACTCCTTGACTTTGATGAAAATTTCTGTGACAAGGCTGCAGAATGTGGTCACAGATCTTTTGTCATCATGGCAGGTGCACTTGATGGCGAAAAAGTCAGCGTATCAAGACTTTCGCATCAGGATGTGACAGGAGTCGGATATGGGATCTGTACATTTATTCCGGGAGATGCTGATAGTAACAGGTGTTTTCTTGAAAAATGGCTTGCAGCCAGGCAGGAGGAACTTGCAACTTCTAAAGATAAAGCTGATCCGTATGTGAAACTGGCGTACCGGTCACTAGAGAGCTATATTCTTAGAAGAGAAGTGATTGATGTACCGCGGGATCTCCCTGAGGAGATGCTAAATACAAGAGCGGGTGCTTTTGTATCCATTCACGAGCATGGAAGGCTCAGGGGATGCATAGGAACAATCGGCCCAACTACAGAATGCGTTGCCAGTGAAATAATTAATAATGCAATAAGTGCGTCAACCAGAGATCCAAGATTTGCACCGATAGATGCATCAGAACTGAAATGGCTTGAAATTAATGTGGATGTTTTGGGAGAACCGGAAGATATCGTATCACTGGATGAGCTTGATGTAAAAAAATATGGTGTTATTGTTTCAAGCGGCAGAAAAAGAGGACTTCTTTTGCCGGATCTCGATGGTGTTGATACAGTTGAGGAGCAGGTTGCCATCGCTATGAAAAAAGGCGGGATAACTGAGAATGATGAGATTCACCTGCAGAGGTTTGAGGTGGTAAGGCATACCTGATAAGGCGCGGAGCAGCTATGACGAAGTGTAATGTGTGCTACAGGCACTGTGATATTAAAGAGGGAAAGGTCGGATTCTGCGGAGTAAGGGGCAACGTAGACGGAAAAGTTACGGCACTTAATTATGGTAAGGTCACAGGTATTGCGCTTGACCCTATAGAGAAAAAGCCGCTTGCCAGATTTATGCCAGGCAACACTGTCTTATCAGTAGGAAGTTATGGCTGTAACTTAAGGTGTCCCTTTTGTCAGAACTACGAGATATCCTGGTCGGAGGAGGCTTATGAATACGGAAGTTCAGCTCGATATATGTCTCCGGAAGAGCTTGCGGATCTTGCGCAATATTACAGTGATCAGGGAAACATAGGCGTGGCGTTCACATATAATGAGCCGCTCGTTGGTTATGAGTTTGTAAGGGATACTGCAAAGCTCGTGCATGAGCGCGGAATGAAAAATGTTCTTGTTTCTAACGGAATGGCAGATTTATCGGTGCTGGATGAGATAATTCCGTTTGTGGATGCGATGAATATAGATCTGAAGGGATTTACTGATCATTACTACGAGAAACTGCTTTTAGGAAACAGGAAGATGGTGATGGATTTTATTGAAGAAGCGGTAAAAGGATGCCATGTTGAGCTGACTACACTTATAATTCCGGGCGAGAACGACTCGGATGATGAGATGCGCTCTCTTTCGAAATGGATCGGAACTCTTACTGACGCAGATGGGAATAATATAGGAAGAAAAGTCGCGCTTCATATTTCAAGATTCTTTCCGAGATTTCACATGATGGACAGGCCAGCTACCGATGTTGGGGTAATATATCATCTTGCCGAAGTTGCAAGAGAGAACCTTGAGTTTGTATATACCGGAAACTGCTGAGCCATTGGCTGTGTGCAGACTTCCGGAATGGATTGCCGGAGGACACAAAATGCTGCAGGACATTTTACCATACAAAATGGATAACCATTACTATCCGGATGCTGTACCAAAGGCAGACAGCAGGATAATTG
This sequence comes from uncultured Butyrivibrio sp., assembly GCA_946536145.1. GTDB lineage: Bacteria > Bacillota > Clostridia > Lachnospirales > Lachnospiraceae > Butyrivibrio. Next base: position 44,643 of record CAMNEA010000011.1, on the reverse strand, counting down.
TCATGAAGGGAGAAATCAGTGACAGAGAGATACTCATCAAAAGAACTGATGGAGACAGAGTGTCCTTTCCTGCTTTTTCTGAGTTTGCTTCAATTAGTAAAGAGAAGGTAATATATCTTTTTAAGATAGCGGATGAGGAGTTTTTTCTGTCAGATGGGGAGTTGTCTGATGCGATGATTCCAAAGGAATGTGAATTCTGCAGGATAAGCGAACTGCGGCGTGAAAAAATAGAACCCAAGAGCAATGTGTTTGCAGTATATACCGCTTTTCATCTATATGAGTGGTACAGTACAACGAGGTTCTGCGGAAAATGTGGCAGTCCCAATGCAAATGACAGCCTTGAGAGAGCAAGAGTGTGTACGGTTTGCGGAAACAGGATATATCCAAGAATAAATCCCGCGGTAATAATAGGCGTCACTGACAAAGAGAGCAACAGGATCATATTGACGAGATATCGAAGTGGTTTCGCGCAGAACGCACTGGTTGCCGGTTTTACTGAAATAGGTGAAACGCTGGAAGAGACAGTCAGGCGTGAAGTCATGGAAGAGGTTGGACTTGAGGTTGGTAACGTGCGATATTATTCGTCGCAGCCGTGGGGCGTTGCGTCTGATATCTTAAGCGGCTTTTTCTGCGACGTGGCCGGAAATAAAGAGATACGGATGGATTCATCCGAACTAAAGTATGCAGAGTGGGTATCGCCTGAGGATATTGTCCTTCAGATCCCGGATTATTCACTTACAAACGAGATGATGCGTCTTTTCAAGGAACACGGATACGAAGGGACATTATAAGGCGCATGGGAGATTAACTGCTTTGAAGAGAAAAGTGGCAGCACTGAAAAATAAAATAACGAAACTTGGAATAGTTGGAATACTGCTTTATTTTTTCTGGCCGTTATTCTTTCTTGCCGTAACCTTTTTTGTATATAAGACAGAATATACTATACATTATGAGAACATTAAGGATGAGACGATAATCAACGCATATAATGTGGCGGATGATTTCAAGGATTATCTCAATGAGGTGACGCTCATAGTTGATACTGCAAGCGAGACTATCGATGATATGCTTGTGCAGGGGAGCAGTCATGAGGAGGTGCAGGCTTATCTTGAGCGCAAGTCTCAGAACCTTGATTCAATAATATCGGGTGATACCAAAGGGATATATGGCTATGTACAGGGTGTCTACGTTGATGGAGATAACTGGGTTCCGGATGAAGGCTTTGTTCCTACTGAGAGAGTGTGGTATAAAAAGGCAATAGAAGCCGGTGGGACCAAGGTGATGGTAGACCCTTACACCGATGCCAGAACCGGCAAGACGGTAGTAACGGCATCTAAGCTGCTGTTTGATAAGAGAAGCGTTCTGGCCATAGACATCTGGCTGAGCCGTATGCAGGAGATGACAGAGGAAGTTGGAAATGTAGACGAAAACCATGCGGTGATGATATTGGACAGTGAGGGTAATGTTGTAGCGCACTCAGATCCTTCGGAAGTAGGGCTCAATTACAAGAACAGTGATGATGAGCAAAAAAGAAGCATATTTGAATCCTGGCAGAAAAGAAGTGGAGAAGTATCCACGCTTACTATTAATGGAGAGGATTATCTCATGTACCCAAAGGATATCTCCTCAAGCTGGACTGTTATAACGCTGACAAATGCTGAGCCTGCCATGGAAGCCATTACAAGACTTACAAGAAGAGTGGCTATATCGGCTGTTTTGGGACTGATCATTACGTTTATTATTCTTTCGGGGGTATCCCGACAGAAAATAAAGATTCTCGATTATGGTGAGAATATCCACTCCATAGCAAATATCTACAATACCATGCACAAAGTAGACCTTGAGACGTATGATTTTGAGAATATAACGTGCAAGGAGGGATTGGTAAAAGAGATATTGGGGAGCAGTAAAACCAATGGCGATGCGGTGATAAAAGACGTAATGGAAAAAGTTACGGATCAGAGATCGCGTGACGAGGTACTCGATTTTGTCGATCTCAGTACTTTGGAAGAGAGGATGGGGCAGTCGGAAACCATCAGCATAGAATTTTTGAACCATGAGCATATCTGGTTCAGGGGCCGATTTATTGTTGCGGACAGGAGACCTGATGGAAAGCTGAAATCTGTGATATGGGCAGTAGAACAGATTGATAAGGAAAAGAGATCCAGGGATAAACTGAGATATCTGGCTGAAATAGATCAGATGACCAAGCTGTACAACCGCGGAAGTGGCGAAGATAAGATCAGAAAGCTTATTAAAGCCGGAGACGGCGGTATGTTTGTAATGTTTGATGTGGACCGTTTTAAGAGTATCAACGATAATTTTGGGCACGACGTGGGAGATAAGGTGCTCATGACCATAGGAAAATGTATGCGCAAGACCTTCAGGGACAAAGATATAGTCCTGAGACTCGGAGGAGATGAATTCGCGGCATTTACGCCTGCGGTCTGCAGCAGCGACGCGGGATATCCTGTGATCGAGAGGCTGATAACTGCGGTGGATCACATAAATATTCCGGAATTAAATGGACGAAAAGTCACTATAAGCGTGGGTGCAGCATTTTATATGCCGCACGATACATTTTCCTTTGATGAGCTGTACAAGAGAGCAGATGGCTGCACCTATCAGAGTAAGAAAAAAGAAGGCAGCTTCGTAACTTTCTATGACGATAAAAAGGAGAAATGATTTTAAAGTATTAGTTCCATGCCGACTTTCTGAGGCTTTAGACCGAGGCTTTCATAGAATGCCATTGCCTCCGGATTACATGACCAGACATTCAAGGTGACATTGTAAAAACCCTGTTCTTTAGCATATGCGATCACATGGTTATAGAGAGAACGGCCTATTCCCCGGCCCCGGCAGTTTTCATCTACGCATATATCGTCAATGTAAAGAGTTTTAATATCGGTAAGAACAGAATTATCAAGTATCTGCTTGTGGATACAAAATGCATGACCGAGAACATTGCTTTCATCGTCGACGCATACGAAGATTGGGGTGGAGTAATCTTTTATTATTTCAATAAGCTCTTTTGCGTTGTATTTGGTGGCAGGCCCTTTAAAAATATCGGGCCTGCCTTTGTGATGTACCATATCAACCTGAACCAGGAGCTTCAAAAGTCCCGGGATGTCGTTTGCGGTAGCACGTCTGATAGTGTTCATCTTAGTTTTCTCCCTTCTGGTGCGGTAATTACCGGGTTTGGCCGAGTTTATAAAATCATTTGATATCATATATGCCGGGTAGTCCTCTTTAAGTGCAAACCAAACCGGTCAACAGATTCTATGGATGATTCATGCCACAAATAAGATTAAGCGATATACATAATAAAAATAACTTTTTGTGGGCACAAGAGTAACGATTCCACATTGAAGTTGCTGCGTCTGGATCATGGTGGATGCGATATAATCAGGAAATACCAAAGTAATTATATCTGCATTTAATAACGCTTAAAGCCCTCATGAATATGTCGTAATCTGAATGCGGGGAAGGACTGTACCCAAACTACCTGATTCGTAATCATGTAATACGTCTTTGAATAGAAAAGCATCGGCCAGACCGGGCTTTTGGGGTACAAAACGCACTGAGTATAAGCGGTTAAGCAATAAGTTAAATTAAATTATAATAATGTAAGATATTACGAAACTTTTGCTGCAACAGCCCTCTAAAGCCTTTGCCAAACATATGTAAGAAAATAAGCAGGAGTAATCAGCTCAATCCTTGGTTACGGTTATCTCTTCGCCATCGCATATCGTGTACACGTTTGAGGTCATCGTGTCAAAGGTAAGAATATTATCTTCTTTAAGCAGTTCGATAAGCTTTTCATCTGGCGGGCGCTCGGATGATGTTGTGATCACTGCATATTTGGGTAAAACAGTCTCGAGGAGCCGGGAAACAATTTTCTGATAGCCTCCGTGATGCGGCATTTTTATCCAATCGGCTGCCAGATCATCATGGAAAGAGAGCATCTGTGCTATCCTGTCTTTCTCGATATCTCCGGTAAACAGAAACTTTTTTGACCCATAGGTCATCATTGTTACCAGTGACATGTTATTGTCACGGTTGTCTTCGTCCTCCAGCAGAGTTGTGGGTTCATCCGCCGGGATAATTTCAAGTGAGAGCTTGCCTCTTGTGAATGAAATGGGCTCAGTTACGAAATATACATTGTCTCTGTCATGCACAAGGGACATCAGATCGGGGTAATATTGCTTTTGACTGACATAGTCAGCTAAATAAATGTCTTCACAGCTGTAGTCTGAAAGAAGAGGGATTGCGCCTCCTATGTGATCCTTGTCGTAGTGCGTCAGGATGAGATAATCTATGTTGGATATACCTTTCTTTTGAAGGTAACCCGATATTAAGTTATATGACTCTAATGTGCCGGCATCTATGATGCCTATGCTTCCTTCGCATTCGATAACTGCGCAGTCTGCTTTGCCAACGTAGAGGTTTGTTATTGACAGCTGATCGTGCGCCGGCTCCTGAGAAAGCGCAGTAGAGGAGTCATCTGCCGGAGCCGGAGTCTTTTTTGGACTTATAAAATAAAGAGCGGAGCAGACCAGAGCCGCTAATGCGACAAACAGGATGACAAATATGTATTTTCTGCGTTTGTTTACCATATACCCTCTCTGATATTATGCAATAAGATGATTTTGACAGGAGTCAGTTAAATTATGAACTCAGAATAGCGTCCATGCTCTTTATCATCCAGATATGCTGTGATCTCAATATAGGATCCTTCATAAACTACATTTACAATCTGCGAAGAGGACCGGAGTTGATTCTCTATTCCGGAGTGATCATAAGGGATCCTGAGCGTGCATAGTTTTAAGTTTCTGTTTAGAGTTTCCTCTATTAAATCCGTGAGCTCTTTAATTCCGATGCCCTCTTTGGCGGATATATATACTTTGCTTCCAATCACTCTGGGAGCACGGATATTATCGAGCTTGTCGGCCTTATTCATGACAGTGATGCGCGGGACGGCTCCGGCTCCCAGTTTTGCCAGGGTTCTGTCAGTGGTCTTTGAGTGCATTGGATGGTTTTGATCAGATGAGTCAACGACCTCGAGAATGAGATCCGCATAAAGAGCCTCTTCCAGCGTGGAATGGAATGCATTGACCAAATCAGTCGGAAGGCCATTTATAAATCCGACAGTATCCGACAGCAAAAAATAGCGGCCGGTATTTGCCCTGAGTTTTCTCACCGTGGTGTCAAGGGTTGCAAAAAGCATGTCCTGCACAAAGACTTTTTGTGAATCATCGCTTCCGTACAGATCGATCAGTTTGTTCATAAGCGTGGATTTTCCGGCGTTGGTATATCCCACTAAAGCTACGAGGGGAATCCCGGAGGACGTGCGCCTGCTTCTGTGAAGGGCTCTTGTTTTTTCGACTTCCGACAGCTCTTTTCGTAGGGCTGTCATTTCTTTCTCAATCTTTCGCCTGTCGAGCTCTATCTGTTTTTCGCCGGATCCTTTGTTGGACAGACTGCCTCCGGTTCCGCCCTGCCTTGACAGATTGGCACGAAGTCCAACCAGGCGAGGGAGCATATACTTTAGTTTCGCATAATCTACCTGCAGCCTTGCCTCTCTTGTTCTGGCTCTCATTGCAAAGATGTTTAAAATAAGCCCTGTGCGGTCGAGTACCTCCACATTCAGGGCTTTTGACAAATTGGTCAGCTGTGATGGCGACAGAGTGTTGTTAAAGACTGCGAGATCCGCATCATACAGCTGTATGAGATTCCTGACTTCTTCAACCTTGCCGGAACCGATATAGGTAGCAGAATCTTCACAGCTAAGGTTCTGAGTAGCCTTGATGAGCGGCTCTATATCACAGGCCTTGGTAAGACCACGAAGCTCCTGCATGCTTACTTCGAAATCATCATCACTCTGGCTGCCTGTATTTGCACCGACTAAAACGGCCCGGTGTACGATTTTATTTTCAGTTTCAAACAGTTTTATATCGCTCAAATTGTCCTCTTATCTTTCCTTTCCCCAGAAGAACAGTCCGAGCATACCCGGACCTACATGCGAGCCCGAGAAGGGTTCATGCTGGCAGATGGTAATGGATGCATTCGGATTGATATTCTTTATAAGATCAGCCAGCTTGTTGGCGTCATCTAGACAATCGCCATGGGAAATATAGACGTTCTGCCCCATGGATTCCATTCTTTTTTCAGCATATTTGTCAGCTATGGCAGTAAGTGCATTCTTTCTGCCGCGGACTTTACCGCTGGCTATTATATGTCCTGTCTTATCGCCAAACAGTATGGGTTTAATATTAAGTATGGTGCCGATACTGGCCGTAACCCCGCTGACTCGTCCCGTTCTCTTCAGGAAATTGAGATCATCGACCGTAAAGTACTGGCATGCGTGCGGAACGGCCTCGTCGAGTATCCTTGCGGCCTCGCGGCAGTCCACCCCCTGTTTGTTGAGTTCAACGGCTTTTAATGCAAGCAGTCCGTTTCCAAAACCGCAGCCGTGGGAATCAACGATGTGGACAAAGCAGTCAGGATATTCTTCCATAAGTTCGTTGGCTGCGTTGACTGCAGCGTTATAAGTCCCGCTGATCCCGGAACTCATGGCAACGTATATAATGCCCTGACCATCCCTGGCCAGAGGCGTAAAGTGATCAAGGAAAAGCTGGGTGTTAAGAAGGCTGGTCTTGACTTCATCGCCGTTTTTTAGACCTTCGTAATATGAGTGCGCATCAAAACTGTCTACATCGCCTGAATAGACAGCCGGCTCGCCATTGACAGTGTAGTCACAGGGAAGGAGAGTGATGCCGTCAAGAAGCTTCCCCGGAAGATTGGCACAACCATCAGCAAATACGTGAAAAGACATAAGTTTACCCCTTTTAATACTCGCAAAAAGCGTTACTGATAACAATTCTTATATATAATAGCATACTTGATGTTCGTATATAAAGACCAACATGAGGATATTTGGGGGCAGAAGCGCTAAAATATGGAAGTTTTAGCCGAAATATGGTAAAGTATAAGAACAGAACAGTGAATGAAAAAGCAGAATGCACAGAAGAACCAAAGGAGGTAGTGTATGTCCAGAAGATTGACTCCCGAGGAACTGCTTAACCGCTTCGATGAAGCGATTGCTGAAGGACACATCTTTGCGTACTATCAGCCTCAGTACAATCATTCCACAGGAAGGATGACAGGTGCTGAAGCACTAATGCGCTGGCAGGATCCTGAGGCCGGAATGCAGATGCCGTCAGATTTTATTCCGGTTCTTGAAGAAAAAGATCTACTCTACATCGCGGATATTCAAATGGTGAAATCCACCTGTGAACTCCAGAGATATTGCCTTGACAATAATATATCGCTTGTTCCGCTCTCTTTTAACATGTCCAGAAATGATATTTATAAGCATGAATATGTTGAGGAGGTTGAAAAAATCCGCAGAAAGTATGATATTCCGGTCAGATATTTGCGGGTTGAGCTCACTGAGACTTCTGCTATCGGAGGCATGGAGCTTGTTTCCTCTGTGATCAGGAAATTTCATGAATACGGCTATGTCGTGGAGATGGATGATTTCGGAAGCGGCTATTCGTCGCTTAACATACTCAAAGACCTTGATGTGGATATCATAAAGCTTGACCTTAACTTCCTCAACGGAGATGTAGGTGGAAGAGGTGGAATCATCCTCAGATCCATCGTGCAGATGACCAAGTGGCTAAGGACCCCCATAATAGCGGAGGGTGTTGAGACTTATGAGCAGGCTGACTTTATGAAGAGTATAGGCAGCAACTACGTCCAGGGTTACCTCTACTCCAAACCTCTTCCTGAAAAAGAATTTCTGGAGAAACTGATTTCAACTCAGCAGGAGCCGATGGCGTCTGCGATGAGGCTGGTGGATACCTTTAATGCTGAAAAGTTCTGGGATCCCAATTCTGTTGAGACCCTCATGTTCAGCAATTATGTTGGCGGAGCGGCAATCTTTACTTATAAGAGGGGTGAACTTGAGTTTATCAGGGTAAATAAGAAGTATGTTACTGAGATAGGAATGAACCTCACAGAGAAAGATTATATAGACAGCAATCCCTGGAAGTTTTTTGGACAGGAGGGAAGGGTGCTGTTTCAGCAGACGATAAACAGGGCGATTGACAGCGGCGAGGAAGAGCAGTGTGACACATGGCGTATCCTCAGATCAAAGTGCTGCGGTGAGGACAGGGTCTGCATCAGAAGCTTTATAAGGGTTATCGGAAGAGCGGAGGATCAGTACCTGTTCTATGCACTGATCCACAATGTTACATCTGAAAAGAGAAATGTTGAGGAGCTGTCTGAGAATGAAGAGAGATTTAAGCATGCCTTTGAACATGCAAATATTTATGCCTGGGAATATGAGATAGCCTCAAAAGAGATGAGACCATGTTTTAGATGTATGCGGGATCTTGGGCTTCCGCCTGTTCTGAAAAATTATCCGGAGCCTGCAATAGAGAAAGGGATATTCCCGGAGGATTATGCTGATATGTACAGGGAATGGCACCGCAAGCTTGAAGAGGGAGTTGATAAACTTGAGGCCGAGATCCCTCTTACGAAGGACAGGATTCCGTTTATGGTCAGGTATACGACCGAATTTGATGAAAACGGAAACCCTGTGAAGGCGTATGGTTCTGCTACCTATATCGATCAAAAGCACAGTTGACTATTTCTTTTAAATTTGCTATCTTTTTTGATAAGTGAAAGGGAGTAGTTGGCATACACTGTGTATGTAACATGTTCCGTCAGTACGGGATTGTCCCCGGACATGTTGTAAATAGCGAGACTTTTGCTGCTATTACTGCAGTGGAAGTCTCTTTTTATATTTATGTGGAGGAAAGGAATTTATTATGAAAACAGTTGCTATTATTTTATTCATCGCAATGTATGTCGGACTCATTGCATTTCCCAAGAGGAGAGCGCAGATAGCTCTTTTGGTGGCTGCAATATTCATCATCATGGGGATACTTCCGTATAACCAGATTATTTCAGCTGTTGACTGGAACGTGCTGCTGATGATCTTCGGAACCCTGCTCCTTGTCGATTACTTTATTGAATCCAAGATGCCAAATCTCATAGCTGATAAACTACTGAATCTTGCGCCGAATGTAATGTGGGTGACTATTCTGATGTCACTCTTTTCCGGAATTATTTCAGCTTTCATTGATAATGTTGCGACACTGCTCATGGTTGCTCCTGTCGGACTTGCAATCTGTAAAAAGCTCAAGATAAACCCTGTACCTATGATAATCAGTATAGCTGTTTCGTCCAATCTTCAGGGCGCTGCCACACTTGTTGGTGATACTACATCGATCATGCTTGGTGCCTACGCCGGTATGGACTTCATGGATTTCTTCTGGATGAATGGCCGCCCGGGCATATTCTTTGCAGTTGAGATCGGTGCCTGTCTTACGATACCGATCATGATGATTCTTTTCCGCAAGGATAAGTATCCTGTTTCTTCCAATGAATATACGAAGGTAACAGACTATGTTCCGACAATCATGATGGTTGCCCATGTTGTGCTCCTTATGGCGGCTTCATTTATCCCGAACAAGCCGGAGCTCACAAACGGTATGATATGCCTCATCTGCAGCCTGATCGGGATGGCCTGGGAGTATTTTAAAGACCACGATAAAGAGAGAGTTATAAGGGTCATGAAGAATGTGGACTATGACACGGTACTTCTTCTTACAGGTCTGTTTATGGTAATCGGCGGAATAACAAATATGGGTGTAGTGGATGACCTTGCCGGGCTGATCGTAAAAGCCGGCGGTAACAATATCTTCCTGCTGTTTACGATAATTGTTTGGGGATCCGTGCTTATCTCCGCATTTATTGACAATATCCCCTATGTGGCAACAATGCTTCCTGTCCTTCAGGGCGTAACACTGGCTCTTGGCATTGAGCCATATCTTCTGTATTTCGGTCTCCTTTGCGGCGCGACACTTGGCGGAAATATCACACCTGTAGGCGCCAGCTGCAATATAGCAGGAGTCGGAATGCTCAGGAAGGAAGGCTACGAGGTTAGCTTTACCGATTTCATAAGGATAGGTGTACCTTTCACCCTCGCAGCTGTGATCGGCGGTTATGTATTCCTCTGGCTTGTGTGGGGCTGATACGTTAAAAGAGAATTTCAAATATTGAGCGCAACCTTTGAAATGGGGCTGCGCTCTTTTTCATTCTTTCAAAAATAAAATAAAACTTTACATCAAAAATTTACTATGGTAGAGTGATAAAGTACAATAAATTATACTCGTGGAGGGGATATTATGAAAAAGAAGATAGCATCTGTATTACTGGCACTTGTAACTACAACAATGCTTGTTGCCTGTGGATCGGGAGCGGCTGAGACTAAGACCGACAACAATGCTGATAATACAGCTAAAGAAAGCACAGAGAGTACAGAAGACGCAGGAAATACCGAGAGCACTGACAGTGATGTGGCTGCTATAAAGTCAAAGGGCAAGCTGATAGTCGGGATCACTGATTTTGCGCCTATGGATTACAAGGATGACAACGGAGAGTGGATCGGTTTCGACGCTGATATGGCAAAAGAGATTGCAAAGTCCCTCGGTGTAGAGGCAGAATTTGTTGAGATCGACTGGGACAATAAGATCCTTGAGCTCGAAAACGGTTCTATTGACGTTGTGTGGAACGGAATGACACTTACACCTGAGGTTACCGGAGCAATGGAGTGCACCAAGGCATATTGCAACAATGCCCAGGTTGTTGTTGTAAAGAAAGATGACGCTGAGAAATACAGCGACAAAGACTCTCTTAAGGACCTCACCTTTGCGGTTGAGTCCGGATCTGCCGGAGAGGCGGCTGCAAGTGAGAACGGACTTGAATTTCTTGCCGTTAAGTCACAGGCAGACGCAGTAATGGAGGTTGAGGCCGGAACTTCAGATGCGTGCATTATCGATCTTCTGATGGCAGGTGCCATGGTTGGCGAGGGAACAGGCTATGAGGACCTGACACACACGGTAGAGCTTACATCAGAGGAATACGGAATCGGATGCCGCAAGGGATCTGATCTTGCAGCTTATATCAACGATCAGATGAAAGCTCTCTATGCTGACGGAACAATGACTGAAATTGCTACGAAGTACGGTGTTCAGGATGCTGTTGTAGCTCAATAAGTAAGGGAAAAGACATGTTTACTACTGTTACACTATCACTCCTGGATGGATTTCTCGGTACGTTAAGGCTGTTTGCCCTGACGCTTTTATTCTCGCTACCACTGGGTCTTATCATAAGCTTTGGATCTATGAGCAGGAGCGTGATACTGCGTGTTCCTATCAGGTTTATAATATGGGTTATAAGAGGCACTCCTCTAATGCTGCAGCTCCTTGTTATTTTCTACGGACCGGGTATCTTTCTGGGCAGGAATCTCTGGGGATCGGGTTCAGGTGGAAGGTTTATGGCGGCGCTGGTTGCGTTTGTCATAAATTACGCCTGTTATTTCAGCGAGATATTCAGGGGCGGCATACAGTCCATATCCAAGGGGCAGTACGAGGCTGCGGCAGTTTTGGGACTGACGAGAACCCAGACATTCTTTAAGATAATACTGCTTCAGGTTATAAAGAGGATAGTTCCGCCTGTCTCAAATGAGGTCATAACCCTTGTCAAGGACACCTCGCTGGCGAGAGTTATTGCGTTTTATGAGATCATCTGGGAAGGTGAGCGCTTTATTAAGAGCAGCGGAATTATCTGGCCGCTCTTTTATACAGGCGCATTTTATTTGATATTCAGCGGACTTCTGACCCTGATGTTTGGCTTTATTGAGAAAAAACTGGATTATTTCAGGTAACCCTATGGTGGTGTAACTATGGCAATACTGGAAGTTAAGGATATTAAAAAGAATTTTGGAAATGTGGAGATACTTAAGGGAATAAGCTTCGACATGGAAAAAGGTCAGACGCTTTCCATTTTGGGAAGCTCGGGAAGCGGAAAGACAACACTCCTTAGGTGTCTCAATTTTCTGGAGATTCCTGATGACGGGGAGATAACAGTAAACGGCAATGTCCTTTTTGATGGATCCTGCGGGAATCTGAGTGACAGTGAGCTCAACAAGAGCCGGCTTCACTTTGGTATGGTATTTCAGCAGTTTAATCTTTTTCCGCAGTATACGGCGCTTGAAAATGTGACGCTGGCTCCGGAGCTTTTGGACAAGAACAGAAACAGGCAGGATATACTCGAAGAGGGCAAAGTCCTACTTGAAAAAATGGGCCTATCTGATAGAATGAATAACTATCCACACCAGCTTTCGGGCGGTCAGCAGCAGAGAGTAGCGATTGCGAGAGCGCTCGCGCTAAAGCCTGATATATTGTGCTTTGACGAACCGACATCTGCGCTTGATCCTGAGCTTACAGGTGAGGTTCTCAAGGTAATTAAGGAGCTGGCTGAGCAGCACACAACAATGATAATCGTAACTCATGAGATTGAGTTTGCAAGAAATGTATCTGATGAGATATTGTTCATGGATGGCGGATTTATCGTTGAGAGAGGTGCTCCTGCTCAGGTGATAGACAATCCTGAAAATGAAAGAACTAAGAAGTTTCTTTCCAGTATTCACAGAAAGGCATAAAATTGGATAATGATCATATATTCAGCAACAGGAAGCTTCTCCTGTTGCTGATTCCTATCATAGCAGAACAATTCCTGAACTCCCTGATGGGCATGGCGGATTCCATGATGGTGAGTAACGTCGGAGCGGCCGCTTTGTCGGGAGTTTCTCTTGTTGATTCCATAAATATTCTGATAGTACAGGCTTTCAATGCCATGGCTACAGGCGGAGTCATAATCTGTTCGACCTGCATAGGACAGCGGGATCTAAATAGGGCAAATGAAGCAGCAAGACAGGTGCTGCTTGTTTCAACGGCTCTCTCTGTCACAGTAATGGTGCTGGGACTTATATTCAGAACCGGTATTCTGTCTCTGGTTTTCGGGCGCGTTGATGCTGATGTAATGAGTGCAGCGGGCATATACTTTCTTCTGACTATCCTTTCATATCCTGCTGTTGCCATAGCGGCCGCAGCCGGCGCTATCTTCAGGGCGCAGGCAAACACCCGGCTTCCAATGAATGTCGCAATTGTCTCAAATATCATAAATGTTGCCGGAAACGCCCTGCTTATATGGGGCGCGGGTCTTGGAGTTACGGGCGCGGCTCTTGCAACGCTCTTTTCCAGAATTTTTTCGGCTGTCGTACTCATGTGGATGCTAAGGGACAGCAAATATGAGATATCAATCAGGAACTATCTGAAAATACGCCCTGATGCCAACAAGATCCACAAGATTCTTGCCATGGGAATTCCCAACGGGATAGAAAACTCTATGTTTCAGTTTGGCAAGCTTGCAATACAGTCCTCGGTCTCAACTCTTGGAACGGTAGCAATTGCGGCGCAGGCCATGACCAATATATTCGAAAATGTCAACGGAGTAGCCGGAGTCGGAGTCGGCATCGGTCTTATGACAATCGTGGGGCAGTGCCTCGGAGCAGGACGGAAAGATGAAGCGGTATATTACACCAAAAAGATGGTAATCTGGGGATATATTGCGATACTTGCAAGCTGTCTTTTTACCTATGCGATCGCGCGTCCGGTGACAGCTCTTGCGGGAATGATACCGCAGAGCGCATCCCTCTGCATATATATGCTCGGCTGGATCACGGTAGTCAAGCCTCTTTTGTGGTCGCCTTCATTCGTTACGGCTTATGCGATGCGGGCAGCCGGCGACGTTAAGTTCTCGATGATCGTTGCTACACTTACCATGTGGTTGTGCAGGGTGACGCTGGCAGTGTTCCTGATCAGAGTAGTGAAGATCGGGGCGATGGGAGTGTGGATAGGTATGTTCTGCGATTGGGGAATCCGTGGTATTATTTTTACAGTAAGATTTAAGAGCGGCAGGTGGATCCACAAGGTTGTCAGCTGATGATCAGGGAAAAGAAATCCCGGCTGCCTGCGCATGTACTTGAAATCTGATTCGGAGACTGGCGAAAATGGTAGATATTTTTGGGACGATCGGGCCTGCGTGCGAGGATGAACAGGTACTTTTAAGTATGTTCAGAGAGGGCATGACAGGTATCAGGATCAATCTTTCTCATGTAATGCTGGAAGACTGCAGGGAGAGCATTGAAAGGGTAAAGAATGCCGCTGCAGAATGCGGCGTATCTCCTAAGATACTCATAGACATGCAGGGACCTGAGCTTAGGATAGGAGCTATGTCAGAGCCGGTAATGCTTACTGAGGGAGAGAGCTTTTTTCTCGGCGATGGAGGGATTTTTGTTGACTCTGCCATAATAGGATATCTGGAGAAAGATATAGAGGTCCTTCTGGATGATGGCAGGATTTTGGCAAGGGTTGTTGCGGTGAACGGAGCAACTGCCTGCCTAAAGGTGCTGCGCGGCGGGATTTTGCGTGGGAAAAAGAGTATCGCTATAAAGGACAGGACTACCGAAATGCCGGCGCTTACTGCAAATGATCTTAAGAATCTTGCGCTGGCGAAGGAATATGGAATAACTGGCGTTATGCAACCGTTCGTGAGAACCGCTGAGGACCTTAAGTATGTCAGGAAGGCTCTTGATGAGAACGGGGGCAAGGACATCAGGATATATGCCAAGATTGAGAACATGTCGGGTGTAAAAAACCTCGTCAGCTTTTTTGCGTATGCAGACGAGATTGTCATAGCAAGAGGAGATCTGGGGAATGCTATGCCTCTTTGGGAGCTGCCGGCAATCCAGAAGAGAATTTCGAAGACATGTAATGAACACGGGATGCCATTTATGGTTGTGACACAGATGCTTACGACAATGGAGCATAGCAAAGTACCGACAAGGGCAGAGGTCAGCGATATTTATAACGCTGTTCTTGATGGAGCGTCATCGGTCATGGTAACGGGAGAAACTGCGATGGGTGATTACCCCTCGGAGGTCATCAGGTATTTGCAAAAGACGGCCCAGACGGCCTACGGAGAATTATATGGAGCTACTTGATAAGCTTAATGAATCACAGAGACAGGCGGTGACTGCCACAGAGGGTTATATCAGGGTCATAGCGGGTGCGGGGAGCGGTAAGACAAAAGCTCTTTCTACCCGCTTTGCTTATCTTGTGGAGGCGCTTGGCATCATGCCGGGACATATCCTGTGTGTTACTTTTACGAATAAGGCTGCAAATGAGATGAGGCAGAGGATACACAGGCTGACAGGTGACAACGATACAGGCTATATCAACACATTTCACGGTTTCTGTGTATCTGTTCTACAGGAGGACTCCCATGCCGTGCAGTATCCGAAGAGTTTTCTGGTGCTGGACAACTCTGATATTGACGATATGCTTGGAATTATTTATGAGGAAAGAGGTATTACCCTTAGGGATATGACTTTCAGCGCCGCCAGGGATATGTTTGAGATGCGCAAACTGATCGATGAGCCTGAGTATTATCTCGATATGATAACCATGTCCCTGGATACTCTCAAGGAGAAGTACGATTCTGCAACTGATGTCCGTGACATACTCTTTTACGGATATCTCTATCAGGAGAAAAAGTGCTTTGGCCTTGATTACAACGATCTGATAAAGTTCACGCTGTATGTTTTTGACCGTGAACCTGAAATAAAGCTTAAGTGGCAGAAGAGACTTGAATACATCATGATCGATGAGTTTCAGGATATAGACAGACTGCAGTATGAACTCATGGAGGTTCTAGCCGGATATCATCATAATCTTTTTGTGGTGGGGGATCCCGACCAGACCATTTATACCTGGAGGGGCGCTAATATCAAGTA
The DNA here is from genome assembly GCA_946536145.1 of uncultured Butyrivibrio sp. Taxonomy (GTDB): domain Bacteria; phylum Bacillota; class Clostridia; order Lachnospirales; family Lachnospiraceae; genus Butyrivibrio. The sequence goes on along the minus strand of CAMNEA010000011.1, from coordinate 28,871 downwards.
TCTTCTGGATTTTGACAAAAACTTCCCTGATGTAAATACAATCCTGATGAATGATAATTACAGATCCACGCCTCAGATTCTTGGCGCTGTGAACTCCCTGATAAGCAGGAACAGTTACAGGGTGAAAAAAGACCTGAAAGCTACCCTTCCGGACGGAGATAGCGTACTTTGCCATTTCGCCCCGGGCACCAAAGAGGAGGCGGAATGGATAACGGGTGAGATGCTCGCTCTTAAAGGCAAGGGGATTCCCTATAGGGACATGACGGTTCTTTACAGGGCGCATTACGTTACCAGGACAATAGAGGAGGGGCTTCTAAAGGAGAAGATACCATATACAATTTATTCCGGAGTCCAGTTCTTTGGAAGAATGGAGATAAAGGATGCGCTGTGTTATCTTCGGATGCTTGTTTATAAGGATGATATCTCATTCAGGCGAATTGCGAACGTTCCCAAGAGGAACCTTGGAAAGCGCAGGATGAGCTTTCTTGAGCAGTATGCCGCAGAAAAAAAGTGCTCACTGTATACGGCTCTTAATGAAAACATAGAAAATGAACTCTTTAAGGGTACGAAAGCTTTGCAGTTTATCAAGCTCATAGAGCGGTTTGCGGAAAGTTATGAGGGACTTCCCGTTTCGGAAGTTCTTGCGAAGATACTTGATGAGAGCGGATACGAAGAGATGCTGCGGACAGAAGGGGCGCAGGACAGGCTTGATAACCTGGCAGAGCTCAAGCAGTCCGTATTCGAGTATGAGACCACTTGCGGTGAGGAGGTAGGGCTGGAGGACTATCTGAGACATATAGCTCTTTTCACCAATGCTGATTCGGATTCAGGACAGGAGGACAAGGTCAGACTTATGACTGTGCATGCCGCCAAGGGACTGGAATTTCCATATGTGTTTCTTTGCGGTATGAACGAGGGAATATTCCCGTCCAGGAAGGTGAGAACCCTTGAGGGGATGGAGGAAGAAAGACGCCTTGCCTTTGTTGCTATGACAAGGGCGGAAAAGAGACTTTTCATCTCTGAGGCCGCAGGAAATACCTTTGACGGAATCCCCAGGTACCCATCAAGGTTCATTATGGATATTGATCAGGAGCTTTTGGAATTTACCGAAAAACCGGATGAAAACATGATGCGCGCGGTGAGAAAGTTCATTGATAATGAGAGCAGGCACTTAAAGGGCGCAGAAAAGCTGAACTTATTGGAAAAGGGCCGGAGAATTGAGCACGCCATTTTGGGCCTTGGCACTATCCTGGAAATAGATACGGATGAGGGGAGCTACCTCATAAAGTTCGATGAAATGGAGACCCCGAGAAAGATTTCGATGAAAGTAAGACTAAAAGTGATTTAAGAAGCCTTGTGGTCATGCAGGACCACAAGGCCATTTTATACTGATTTATTGATGCTCTGTGATCATCTGTCCCTGAAACTCGGTATATTTTCTAAACAATCCATGAATGCCGCATCTCCAGCAGAGTATCATGCCGAGTACTGCGCCGAGAGCTGCCTGTGCGATCTCGTATGGAAGCTTGATCATAGCATATTCAAAAGTGCTGTAAACAAAGGTCTTGCCAAGCGTATATCCGACTACCATGATGATTGCGCCTATTGTAACGCCAATTCCGGAGGCGAGCTTTTGATTGTGCTTAAAAGTTTTATGAGAAATAAGAGAGATCACTACTGCCTGAAGTCCGTGCGTCACAAGTGATACAAACATTGGCAGTGGATAGAATATCATGTCACCGAGAAAAGACCCTATTCCCCCAACTACAAAGGCTTCAAACGGATTTAACAGTATGGCTGCCAGACATATGACCATGTCGCAAAGGTACAGGTGTCCGCCGGGAACCGGGATGCCGAAGGACGACATGGCGATGTTGAGGGCCATAAATACTGCGGTTATTGTGATGCGGATTGTGGAAACGTTATTCTGTCTGTTCATGATGCTTTTTCTCCTCCTGAAATAATATGTATTGTAATGGTTCCGACCTTTACATAACATGTAAAGGAGTTTAGTATATATCTGAACATATAAAAATGTTCAGATTGGAGTTAAAAGATATAACCAGATGAATTACACTGTTGACAGAAATGAGCATAAACCCGCATATATTCAGTTATACAGGCAGTTTGTCAGAGACATAACTGCGGGTGTTTACCAATATGGTGATAAGCTTCCATCTAAACGTACGCTTGCTGCAGATACAGGACTCAGCGTTATTACTGTTGAACATGCAATGACTCTTTTATGTGAGGAGGGTTACGCGGAAGCAAGACAGCGCAGCGGGATTACCGTCATTTACAAAGGAGAGGATTTTCTTGGTCAGAAGAGATCGGAGCGGGCACCGATGCTTGAAAAAAGCGGAGTGGTTCATAATACCAGTGAATTTCCTTTTTCTGTAATTACAAGGACGATGCGGCGTGTCATGCTTGATTATGGTGACAAGATACTTGTAAAATCAGACAATCATGGCTGCCCTGAGTTAAGGAATGAACTCTGCCTGTATCTTGCAAGGAGCAGGGGCATTTTTGTCAGCCCCGGCCAGATTGTTGTGGGATCCGGAGCCGAATATCTCTATGGAATGGTTGTTCAGCTGCTGGGTACTGACAGCCTATACGCTATAGAAAATCCCTCGTATAAAAAGATATATAACGTATATAATGCCATGGGGGTGACCTGCGAAGAGCTGAAGATGAACGTCGACGGTATAGATTCTGATGAGCTGAAGCGCACTAAGGCCAGGATCCTTCATATAACGCCGTTTAACAGCTATCCCAGCGGCGTGACTGCCACGATCTCAAAAAAGCATGAGTATCTGCGCTGGGCTAAGCGCAGGGACGGAGTCCTTATAGAAGATAATTATGATTCTGAGCTGACTGTGTCAAGAAAGCCGGAGGAACCGCTCTTTTCCATGGATCGTGATGTAAATGTGATATATATTAATACATTTTCAAGGACTATTGCCTCAGCGATCCGTGTCGGTTACATGATTTTGCCCGAGAAAATGGTGGATGTTTTTAATGAGAAGCTGGGTTTTTATTCCTGCCCTGTGCCAATCTTTGATCAGTATGTTCTGGCTGAACTGCTTAAGAGCGGCGACTTTGAAAGGCACATAAACAGAGTGCGCAGAAAGAGGAGAAAAGAAAACTCCCATTAATGGGAGGACTGCCAGGGTGTTGGCACATCCTGGCAGTAGGTTAGGGAAGCTAAAATGGGATTATGTAGAAAACTACTATATGTTGTGTTCGTTAAGATTATTATATACTAAATATTCGCAATAATTCTAAAATATGTATAAAATAAATGAGAAAAAATTCTAATTTTTTACACGGGTTTCTGATAATGCGTTAAAAAACCCATATTTTAATAACGCTCGGCTTTCTGCAACAGCTCATCGACCTCCCTGTCTGTCATGTCCAATACCCAGGCAAGTGCATAAATATAGTTGGCGTGCTCTTCCACAGCGAACTTGGGACAGGTGAGAAAGGAGTTTATTTCTTTTTCAAGGCGTTTCCTGATCTCTGATTCTTTTTTCATGATATGCCCTCATAAATATTATTGAAGTCTTGAGTAATACTTTAATTATACAACTTTTTGGAGAGAGGCATCGGGTTTGTATTGAGGACGTGGTATATTAATATTGTGTTAAGATATTTATGACAAAGACCGATGGAGAGTGAGCCTATGGAGTATACATTCGATAATAATGGAATCGTGATAAATGCTGCATACAATGAGGATGAGATAGATACGATTTTCATTCCGCTTTTGAAGCACCTTTTTAAGATGCATTCCGAAAAAGGCGGCAGGATCCTTGTTATGCTTGCGGCGCCACCCGGGGCGGGTAAGAGTACGCTCGCCGGTTTTCTGCAACATCTTTCTTCAAAGGCCATACCTGATAAAAAAGTCCAGGCCATCGGCATGGACGGGTTCCACAGGCGACAGGAGTATTTACTTTCTCATTCTACCCTTGTTGATGGCAGGGATGTAAAGATGGTTGATATAAAAGGAGCTCCTGTAACGTTTGATCTGGAGAGACTTAAAATGAAGCTAAGTGAAGTGGCTCTTGGCAGGAATATCGGATGGCCGATGTACAACCGTCTTTCCCATAATCCGGATGAAGATGCAATTTTTGTCGACGGCGATATAATTATACTAGAAGGAAATTATCTTCTCCTTGACGAAGAGGGGTGGAAGGATCTGTCCGATTTGGCCGATTTTACAATATCTGTGAAAGCTGATCCGGATATGCTTAAGGAGCGGCTCATAGAAAGAAAGATATCTACAGGCTGCTCAAGGGAGAAAGCCATTACATTTGTTGAATTCAGCGATATGGCAAATGTCAGTCTGTGCCTAGAAAGAACAAAGCCGGCAGATCTTGAACTCAGTATTTCGTCTGAGGGCTGGAAGACTGTATCTTTTAGAGAGGAGGTCAAGACAATGACTATTGCAATGGCTAATGATCACGCCGGAACACAGATGAAGGAAGAGATAAAGAAATACCTTGTTTCCCAGGGGTATGAAGTAAAGGATTTCGGTACATACGATGAGAATTCGTGCGACCTGTCAGATTTTGTTTATCCTGCTGCGCTTGCAGTTGCCAGAGGAGAGTGCGACAGGGGTATTTTTTGTGATGGAGTGGGATATGGCAGTGCGCTGATCGCCAACAAGATAAACGGTTGCTATGCGGCAGTATGTCAGGATCCGCTCTGTGCCACACTTGCAAGACAGCATACCGACTCCAACATCCTGTGTCTTGGTGCCAAGATCATAGGTGGTCTTATGGCCATGGAAGTCGTAAAGACATGGCTTTCAACCGAGCCCCTTATGGAAGAGAAGTACAGAAGAAGAGTACAGAAAGTATGCGACATAAATGACAGGCACTGCGTCCCGGTTAAGTAAATAATTTGTTCTAAGCCGTGTAATATGAGATCAAAAGGGAACACTGAGATTTAAAGGGGATAGTAGATGGAAGATTTTGCTATTGATTTTGGGAAAAAGAGTAAGTCAAGCGAAGATAAATTGGATATGAGTGTGTCAGCCTTATGCCCCAAAAATGGAGAAAAGGTTGCATACGTGACTTTTTCTGATGGCAAGAGACTGGCAGAGGGAGAGATTCCGGCGTGCAGGATACTTTCCAACAATGGATTTACCGAAGGAGAAGTGAGTAAACTTGAAGAGTTTATGAAACGGAATCTTGATATGATAAAGACAATGGCATCAGCGATAAACCCTATAAAAGCGATGATGAAATGAATCTGACACTGCCCGTATTGCTGCGTCGCGGGAAAGAGTGACTTAAAAAAACTGAGGGAAGACATGGAGGGGCCCTGCGAGCGTGCATTATATGATGCATACCCGCAGGGCTATACTTAAAATGGGCACATGAAAGGTCTGTCAGATTAGGTAATAACAGGAGAGGACTACTCCCGCCAGCATCAGAGCTACAGAGATCAGATTCAAAACTTTATTTTGATCATGCGGGGATCAATGTATCTGTTGTTGATCCTTACCGCATTTACAGTCATCGGCAAAGGTTTTCCGTAACATCGCTCATTCTTCGTCGCTGCACTAGACATATCCTCCTTATAGAGAAAACACGAACACAACATGTAGTATCTGTTAAGATGATTATATACTATATATTCTAGAATGGGCGTTAAGTAATTATAAAATCTTTATTATCAGTTATGCAGAGACTATGAGACGCTATTAAGTCTATGAACTTGTTACATAGATAAAAGATATATAAATAAAATGTGAAATATTTATGAATTTTCCCAATTGTTATATAACCTACATAATGATAGAATGACGCATGTAGTATTTATCTTTTTTTAAATAACAAGGGAGGCAGATATGAAAAAGATAGCAAAACAATTTTTGGCACTTATGCTTGTGCTGATCGTGACACTGGGTGTATTCCCTCAGAAGGTTGAGGCATATACAGATCATTATATTTATCACGCTTCTTCACCTAAGGCAGGCTCAAGCTTTACAGCTAAAGCCGCTGTATCGGGATGGAGAGACAAAAATACTCGCAGTGATTATGATTATCATTATTTTATGTATAAGATAACTGTTCCGGATAACAGTTATGTTAAGGTCACCACAAGTAATGCAAGCAATCAGATCCGCATTTATTCTAAATATGCAAAAGGCGAGTTAAGAAACAGCAGCAATTATATGGTTTCTGATACTATGTGGGAGTACAGAAATCAAAAGTCAAAGACTTATTACAGAGTTCTTCCTAAGGGAACTTATTATCTTTATAATGCAGGATCCAGTGACTCAAAGGTTACATGGTCAGCAGTTAAATGCAAGGCTGCTACAAATTATTGTAAAAATCGTGCAACTGAGCTTAAGACCAACAACAAGGCAGTAACTGTACTGAATTCAAACGGCAACGAGTTCAACAGGTGGTTTAAGGTTAAGGCAACATCTTCCAAATTAACAATCACTAAGAAAATTTTGGATTATGAAGGAACTATTTATGGTGGAAACTTTGAATTTCGTGATGCTTCCGGTAAGCTTTTAGAGTATAGCTCTAGAAAAGCCATTACTGATAAGGCTACAGTGAGTGAAACCTTCTCAGGACTCAAGAAAGGTAAGTATTATTATATTAACCTTGGTATATATTCCGGAAATCTCTATAATAAGTATTCTACTGAGAGGCTTATGACCTTAAGTGTAAAATAATATAGTGAATAAAGTTTTTATGATATTATGGGGTGGTCAGGTTTGACCACCCTATAACTATGGCTAAATTTAGACAGAATAAGAATAGGTGAAGCGTAATGATTAAAGGAAAAGTAAAAATTTCAATTTGCATCATAACTGCTATGGCGCTGATTATGGCGGGATGCGCAAAAGGGAACAGTACATCTGAATCTGAAGTGAAAGATGATATTATTAATGTGGATGAGGAATTTGGGAGCACTTCTGAACCCCCGGAAGATGAGAGTGCAGCGGAGGAGGATGACCTGCACGATCTTGCGGAATTGTATGGCGCGGATGAAGAAGCTGTTTTACACACATTTCCGGATGCCGAGAAAGTTGGCGATGGCGAGGATATGTTCTATCAGATGAGCAGCGAAGTCAATGAAGATTATTCCATGGCGGGACCGTTCTTTTATTTTGACAACAGCGGGCATGTGAACAACATCCAGTATAGCGGAACTGAATATTCACTGGGCTCAATCAGGAAGGGAATTGACTATACTGACGCTTTGCCGTTACTCGAAGCGGATGGCTGGGAGTTCTTTGATGCTTCTATAGAGCATGGGACCGCCTATTATTACGCATTGTTCAGAAAAGGAGATAAGGAGTTCTTCATAGGCCTTGATGAAGAGGGTGATATAGGGGCTCTCGGGAAAGAGGATCTGAAAGGAAATGTCAACAGGATGGGGATGTATCTTGCAGAAGAGTAATAAAGAGTTTGGAATCTGAGTGAAACGGCACACAATTGAATATATGAGTTATATATCATATAAAATATATATAAAATATTTATTGTTTGTGGACGCATTGAACTTCTGATTGAACGTTTAAAAATCATGACTTATAAAAGAGGTGAATATGGACAGGCTAATGGAATTTATAAAGGAAAGAAGACGCAGAATAGCGATATCACTTATGGGAGTAATCATTTGTGCGATAAGTGTGGGCGTTTTTAAGCTTGCTGCGCTTGGAGTTGACCCTTTTCAGTCGCTGATGAGCGGGCTGGATGCGCTGATACCTATCGATTTTGGAACGCTGTATGTCATAGTTAATGTAATTCTCCTGAGCTTCAGCCTTATAGCGGACAGGCACAACATAGGAATTGCGACATTCATCAATATGTTTCTTCTGGGGTATATTACGCAGTTTACCTATGACATGCTGCGAAAGATATTTCCCAATCCGTCAATTGTTTTCAGATTTATATGCCTCTTTGTCGGAATTGTTGTCATCTGTATCGGATCAGCTCTTTACATGACTGCAGACCTGGGTGTATCCACCTATGATGCGGTGGCAATTGTTATCTCCGGGAAGTGGAAGATCGGAAAGTTCAAGTATGTCCGCATTTGTACAGATCTCGTCTGCGTAATATCCGGATGCATCCTCTTTATGATTGCAGGTAATCCTGCATCCAGGATACCGCAGATAGCCGGTGTCGGAACGATAATAACTGCATTTTTCATGGGGCCGCTTATAGAATTCTTCAATGAGAAGATTGCCCGTCCGATGCTGAAGGGATCAAATTTAATACCTACAGAGTAGATGCGTCTTTGGGATTTGCGCTAACAAAACTGAACAGATCGCTTTGGCGCGATATAACATATTTACGGCTTAGGAGGGATATTGTGAAAAGATCAGATCTAAAACGAATGTTTGCATCCATGATGGGGGCAGTTTTAGTGGCAGGCTCAGTCTATGGGTGCGGAAAAACGGATGTTGTGGCTCCCGCACAGACAGATGGCGGCAGCACGACAGGGGAATCAGCAGAAGCTGAAAATACTGCAGCTTCAGAGGAGCAAGGTGTTTCGCAGGAAATCACTGCTGATGCAGGAGAGAAAGTCTCCGATTCTGCTGAATCAGGAGCGGAAGCAGCTGACAGCCCGGAAGCTGAAGAGGGCGATTCTGCCGCCGCTGATGACTATACGCTTGTCTGGGAGGACGATTTTGACGGAGATACGCTAAATACGCAGGACTGGAATGTTGAGCTTCATGAACCCGGCTGGGTAAATGCCGAGCTTCAGAGGTATACTTCGCTGGAAGAGGGAAATATTGAAGTAAGCGACGGCACCCTTAAGATAAAGCCGCATATCGAGAAGATTACAGATGAGGATGGGAAAGAGGCAGAACTTATAACTTCGGGCCGAATTACAACCCAGAATAAGCATGACTTTACCTACGGAAGATTTGAAGCCAGGGCGAAGGTTCCTGCTGGAAAGGGTTATCTTCCGGCTTTCTGGCTCATGGCTACAGACGAGGGATTGTACGGACAGTGGCCCAAGTGCGGTGAGATAGATATCATGGAGGTAATGGGGCAGGATACTTCCAAGAGTTACCATACAATCCACTATGGCTACAGCGCCGGTGACGGACACAGGGAGAACCAGGGGATAAAAGAGATATCGGCAAACGGCTTTTCCGATGATTTCCATGTTTACCGCGCCGACTGGGAGCCCGGCAGGATCACCTGGTATGTGGATGATGAGGAGATCTATACCACAGGCGACTGGTTTACAGGAACCGATGAAGACAACCAGATTACATACCCGGCGCCTTTTGACCAGAATTTTTACATCATATTGAATCTTGCCGTGGGTGGAAACTGGGTTGGATATCCCGGAGATGCCGAGAAGGCTGAGATGAATGACAAAGAGTTTGAAGTGGACTACGTCAGGGTCTATCAGAGACCTTCGGAGGAATACAAAAAGGCAGAGGAAGTTGCGCAGCGCCCTGAGGGAGATGCTGTAACTTTCAGGGAAGCCGACGCGGAGGGTAACTTCGTCAATAATCCAACCTTCACAGAGGAAATTGGCCTTGACCGCTCAGAGAAGGCAGATCCCGATAACTGGAAATTCCATTTCGAGTCTGACGCCTTTGGCTCAAAATATGAACTCTCTGACGAAGGGATCACTCTTATCCCTAAGACAGCGGGCTCTGTGTTCTACGCTGTTCAGCTCAAGCAGGAGCGTATTCCCATGTACAGGGGATGGGAGTACGAGCTGAGTTTTGACGCCTACTCTACGGAAGAGAGGGAGATCACGGTAGATGTTGAGGGACCTGACAGGGGATGGATCAGATACTTTGAAGATACGCCGGTTAAGATTGGAAGTGAGAAAAAGACCTATACCCTCACCTTTACCATGAATGAGAAGAGCGATCCCAACGGTTCACTCGAGTTTAACCTTGGACATATGGGGACTCTGGCACCTGTTACCATAACAAACGTAAAGCTCGTTCACAAGTCGGGCGAAGAGATCTCATCTGGGGATGCCAAGACAATAAGGCCGGATGGCAACTTTATATACAACGGCAGCTTTGATCAGGGTGAAAAGAGGCTTGGATACTGGGAGATAGAGGATAAGGATAAAGAATATGTCTCTGTTACCAACGAGGACAATATAAGACAGCTCAAGGTGGTTGTTCCGGATGATAATACCCCCGTAAGAGTTATGCAGAGCAATCTTTCGCCCTTAACAAAGGGAGAGTACGAGCTTTCTTTTAACGCAAGATACGCTGATGACGGCGCTGCAGATGGACTTACCGTAACTGCCGGAGGAAAAGAATATATTCCGGAGCTTGGAACGGAGGATAATGAATTCTCTGAAAAGTTTGGGTTTGATGCTGATCTGACCAGAGAGGAATCATCAATAGAGCTGCTGTTCAGCAAGAAAGGCACATATTTTGTTGACAACATAAGCCTTGGAGAGTCAGCCCTTATAAAGAACGGCTCTTTTAACGCAGGACTTACAGGCTTTACACCTTACATTTATGACTCGGTAACGGCAAACATAGTCATAGACAGCATGAATGGAAATGACAATGCATTTGCCATAACCATCGATGACACAGTGGCCACTGATTCGGGAAATGCATGGTATGTTCAGCTCAATCAGGATGGAGTGACACTTACAGAGGGAAAGAGCTACAGACTTACCTTTAAGGCCAAGTCAAGCATACAGCGCAAAATTGCCTACTCGATCCAGCAATATGAGGGGGACTGGACCAATTACAGTCAGACCCCGGACGCAGTGGAGATAGGACCTGAGTGGAAGACCATCACTTCAGAATTCAGGATGGAGTACCCGACCGATACAAATGCAAGGTTCAATATCACGCTCGGATCGGTTGACGGTGTCAGGATCACAGAAAAACATGATGTCTTCATTGATGACATAATTCTTGAAGAACTTCCGTAAGACCACAGCATAGCATGACTTCTGGAATATCATTCAAGAAGTCATACATTTTTGAATCGAAGATTCAAAAATGCCGCAAACAAGCCCTGCGACTGCGTCGCAGGGCTTGTTTGCCTCTTGTATCATGTTCTCACGAAACCCGCAGCTGGTGCGGGTTTCTGAAATATCATTCAAGAAGTCATACATATCTATTGTAGTACGGTTTTTTGCTAAATTATGTATTATGTAAACCGGTTTATGAAAATTTAATTATTTGATTATTCAGGATGAAAAGGATAATATCATTTTAGGACAATGCAAATGAGACATAGAGATGGCTTATGCAGTTATTACGGATAAACTCGAAGTAACAAAAGAAAACGGACAGGTCATTCGCGGCCTGATCTACAGACCTGACGCAGAGGGCTCTTTTCCGACAGCCATATTTTCCCACGGCTTCGGCTCCAACTACCGCGAGCTTATGCACTATGGCAGCGGATACGCAGAAAATGGTATAGTTTGTGTGTTCTTCGATTTCTGCGGCGGCGGTATGGAGTCGGAGAGCGACGGAACCATGCTTGAGATGACGGTCATGACTGAGGCTGCGGATCTCGTGGCTGTCATGGAGAGTGTCAAGTGCCTTTCTTATGTGGATAAAGACAAACTGTATCTCCAGGGGGAGTCCCAGGGAGGTTTTGTCTCTGCGATAGTCGGAAGGGCATATACAGAGGATGTAAAAGGACTTATCCTCTGGTATCCGGCTTTTGTCATCCCTGAAGATGCCGGGAGGCGCATGGAACAGGGCGGAGATGAGGCTATGGGGCTTAAGCTCAGTAAAGACTACAACAAGGTTGCTGCAGACATTGATGTAAAAGACCTGCAGACCGGCTTTGGAAAGCCTGTTCTTTTGATCCACGGCAACAAGGATGACATCGTTCCTATAGAGTACTCAAGAACCGCTGCCGCCAACTACGGCTATGCTACGCTTCGGGAAGTTCAGGGAGCGGGACATGGTTTTGGCGGAGAGTTCAGCGACATGGTCAGAGACACCTCGATTGATTTCATAAAGATCTACGAAGGAATTACCGAGTCTGAAGAATAAACCACATCATACATTAAACGACATCAGATATTAATGGCAGGAGGTCGTCGCTCTTAGAAGCGATAGATTTTCTGCCTTTTTTGCAGTTTAGGAACCATGAATTACAGGTTATGCATAACCTATTGAATGTGCCTTTCGAATCGGATAATCTTCATTCAGCAACTATCTATATAAAGAGATTCAGGGAGGTAATATTTATGAGCAAACATTCCAGGTTATGGACGGGACTTGCATCTGTCAGCACCTGCTGTCTGGTTCTTTCGGGAGTTGGTCTGAACTGCATGATGGGATATTCCGGAACAGTAAATCAGGCGCTTGGAATAACAACAAGTAAGGTAGTAAATGAAGGAGATTCTTCAGAGGACACAACCTATTTTGAAAGTGACTACGGCGAGCTGAATGCAGATAATCTTCAAAAGCTTATATCGGATACTTATGAGGAAGCGGTTGCAGAGGAAGCAGAGGGGGCAGTGCTTCTAAAGAACGATAACAATGCACTTCCGCTTGCGGATACGGAAAAAAAGATCACGCTTCTTGGGCATGCTGTGGCGCAGCCGCTTTATAAAAATGCATCAGCGGGATCGAAGGGCTACAACAGCGCAGAGGGAATTGACCTCTACACAGCCCTGAAAAATCAGGGATTTGAAATAAACGATACTCTTTACAACGCATACAAGAATTCTTCAACTGAGAGGGGAACAGGTGCTTTTGATTTTGTGACACAGACTTCCAGCGTCCACTCCATGGGAGAAGAAAATATCTCGTTTTATACGGATGAGCTTAAGTCATCCTTTGCGGACTACAGCGATGTTGCTCTTATCATGTTTGCGAGAGAGGGCGGAGAAGGAATGGAACTTGCGCTCGAAGATGACTTTGAAGGTATAAGTCAGCTTGCTCTGCATCAGGAGGAAAAAGACCTGCTTAACATGGTAAAGGAATCAGGCGTATTTAAGAAGGTGATCGTGCTTATAAACAGCGGAAACCCTATGGAGCTTGAATGGCTCGATGAATACGGAGTTGATGCCTGCGTGTGGATAGGACAGCCCGGACAGCGCGGATTTGAGGCTGTTGCGAAGATCATAGACGGTACCGTAAACCCGTCAGGTTCACTTACAGATACCTATGCGGCAAATTCTTTATCGGCTCCCGCTACTGTCAACGGAAGCTTCAACAATCAGACATGGGTTAATCTCGATGAGGTGCTTGCCGCCATCGATGACGATGATGCCGGAATATCCTATTCAACTGTTCAGGCAGAAGGCATCTATGTCGGATACAAATACTACGAGACGAGATATGAGGACAGTATTCTCGGTCAGGGAAATGCTGCTTCAAAGGCAGGCTCCTCTTTTGGAAAAGAGTGGGACTACGCTTCAGAGGTAACCTATCCCTTCGGATACGGACTTTCATATACAACTTTTGAAAAGAAGCTGGACAGTGTTTCTATAGACGGTGATAACATAACAGTTAATGTCACCGTTAAAAATACAGGTGATACAGCGGGCAAGACATCTGTTCAGATATATGCGCAGACACCCTACGGCGATTATGAAAAGAAAAATCTGGTGGAAAAATCTGCAATCCAGCTCCTTGACTTCGGAAAGAGCGATATTTTGCAGCCGGGTGAATCCCAGACACTTTCAATCACCTGCGATAAATACCTTCTGGCAAGCTATGACTATAAAAATGCCAAGGGCTATATCATGAGTGAAGGTGACTATTATCTGACTGTCGGTGACAATGCCCACGATGCCCTGAACAATGTTCTTGCAGCAAAAGGCGCTTCGCAGCTTGTTGATCAGGACGGACAGACAGTTGCCGGCAACAAGGCAAATGTATACAGCTGGAGCGAGAAACTGGATACAGAGACCTATAAAGTATCAAGATACACAGATGAAACAGTGACAAATCAGTTTGATGAGGCAGACCCGAATTACTGGCAGGATGGAACGGTTACATACCTTTCGAGAAGCGACTGGGAAGGCACATACCCTAAGGCACCAACACAGATCACACTCAACGAAGAAATGATTAAGCTCCTTTCCGGAAACTTCTATGAAAAGAGCTCTGATGCGCTCTCGGTATCTGATTTTACGCAGGGAGCTCTCACCGGAAAACCTCTTGCAGCCATGATAGGACTTGACTACGATGACCCGGCATGGGATGAGTACCTCAACCAGTTCACAATTGATGAACTCACAGGACTTCTTTCTGATAACTTTGGAACAGCAGAGATAACCACAGTAGGTAAGCCCGCAGTTGTAGCAGGCGACGGCCCCGACGGTGTCGGCGGAACCTACAATGAGAGCAGATACGGCACAGGCGTGCAGGATACATGCTTTCCGACAGAGATAGTACTGGCTTCAACCTTCAATAAGGACCTTATGTATAACAGGGGCAAGCTCATGGCAAATGAGTGCATGTATCTCGGAATGGAAGAGGACTGGATGCCGGGCGTCAACATTCACAGGACACCTTTCGGAGGCAGAAACTTTGAGTATTACTCAGAAGACGGCACAATGAATTATCTGTGTGCGATACCGGAAGTAGTCGCAATGGAGGAGAGAGGTGTACACGCAGGAGCCAAGCACATTGTAGGTAATGACCAGGAAAACAACAGAGAAGGAATCGCGGTATTCTTTAACGAGCAGGGCTTCAGGGAGATTACCTTAAGAGGAGCTGAGGGAGCAGTTGCTGTTGCCAAAGGACAGGCTCTTATGCATGGATTTAACAGACTTGGACTGGTATGGTGCTCAGAAAACACAGCACTGTGCAATCAGGTGATAGAGAAGGAATGGGGATTTACAGGACAGCAGGAGACAGATGCTGTTGCCGGAGCTGCCGGGACATACAAGTGGCATCTCACAAGTGCGGTTGCCGCAGGTGTGGATCAGTTCTGCCTGGACTTCGCAGGTGATGTGGGACGGGCTGTGGCCGCGCAGATAAAAGAGACAGATGACGGAGATCTGCTTGCGCTGGTAAGAAAGTCGGCACACGATTATCTCTATACCGTAGCTAACAGCAGCATAATGAACGGCTACAGCGTAGACTCAAGGATTGTATCAGTAACACCGTGGTGGCAGCCTCTTATGACCGGACTTATCGTGCTGTTTGCCGCACTTGATGCGCTCTTTATCTTTATGAATTTAAGAAGCCGTAAACGTGAGATTGTTGAGGAATGAGGTGGATTATGATGAAAGATTTTTTGGCCCGTAAGGCGTATGGTTTCTGGGTTGTGGCGCTGGCTCTTGTCGCAGCTGTAGTATCACTTGTCAGGTATATAGGATGGGCGCCGGCTCACAATACTACGAACATCCTTGTGATCCTTTCACTGGTAATAGGCATTATATTAAATATAGTATCAATGGTCAGGGATGAAGACCTTCTTCTTGTGGCAGTAACTGCCTGTTATGCCTTTGCCGCGTTCAGACATCTGGCTGACCAGGTGGGATCCTTTGTTGATGCATTTCAGGGCATAAATATGTTTGGAGATGCTTCGCAGGTTGGAAATATTGTATCTATCGGTATCTGCATGGTATGCGGAACGCTGCTTGCCATAGTCAGTGGTTTTTTGAAGAGAGAGAAATAATATGAAAAAGATATGCCTTAATGACAACTGGATATGCTTTGAAACCGGAAAGAGAGAAAATGCCTTTGAGGTTGATCTGCCGCACGACGCGCTCCTTCTTGATGAGAAGGATGAAAACAGCGTGACCGGCGTCAACCTCGGATGGTATGTTCCCAAGGACTATACTTATGAAAAGAGCCTGTTTGCAAAAAAGGAGTTGGCAGATAAAATAAACGTTCTTTACTTTGAGGGCGTTTATCACAGGGCAACCGTCTATGTCAACGGCAAAAAAGCTGCCTTCAATGACTATGGGTATACCGGCTTTTATGTCGATATAACGGGGCTTCTCAAGTATGGTGAGGACAATACCATAACGGTTGAAGCCATAAATACAGATCAGCCCAACAGCAGGTGGTATTCGGGAACAGGTATCTACAGACCGGTATGGTTATACAGTATGCCAAAAGAGCATATCCTTGTAAACGGAATAAAGGTTGATACATTATCTGTAAATCCGCCAACAATACGTGTTAAGGTCGCTGCAAATGCGGTAGGGCCTGTCAGATGCAGCATTGATGAACTTGGCGCAAAATGCACAGAGCAGGCAGGGGAGGATGGCAGTGTTTCCATGACCATGATCCTTCCCGGCGCTACGCCCTGGAGTATAGAAAACCCAAGGCTCTATGATCTCAAGGTCTGCTTTGGCGATGATGAGCGAACGGAGCGCATAGGGATCAGAACCATAGAGTTTAACGAAAAGACGGGTTTTGCTTTAAACGGCAAGAGAGTGATCCTGCGGGGTGCCTGTATTCACCACGACAACGGTATCCTCGGCGCCGCAGGCTATGAGTTTTCCGATTTCAGGAAGATAAGACTGATGAAGGAAAACGGCTACAACGCGGTAAGAAGTGCTCACAATCCATGCTCCGAGGCAACGCTTCGGGCATGTGATGAGCTGGGCGTTCTGATGATGGATGAATACGTTGATGCCTGGTACATCCACAAGACCAAAAATGACTATGCCACAAAAGTCGAGAGCTGCTATAAAACAGATTTAAAAGCCATGGTTGACAAGGATTACAACCACCCCAGCGTGATCATGTACTCCACCGGTAACGAGGTGGCAGAGACAGCCCGGAAAAGAGGTATTGCGCTTTGCGGCAAAATGACGGATTACCTTCACAGTCTCGATCCCTCAAGACCTGTTTCCTGCGGCGTAAATATCTTTTTCAACTTCCTCAGTACGCTTGGATTTGGCGTATACTCAGACAAAAAGGCCAGGCAGGAAGCTGAGAATGTCAAAAAGAAAAAGGCAGTGGGAAGTGAGTTCTTCAATATGCTCGCGGGTGTAATGGGTGCCAACTTCATGAAGTTTGGCGCAACTCTCTATCCCTGTGACCTTCTCACAAAGGATGCCTTCGCCAGAATGGACTTTGCGGGGTACAACTACGGAATAGACAGATATGTTCACGACCTTAAGAAGTATCCTGAAAGACTAATTCTCGGAAGTGAGACCTTCTGCTCGGATGCTTACAGATTCTACGAGCTTGCCAAAAAAGAGCCAAGGATCATTGGCGACTTCGTGTGGTCCGGCATGGATTACCTGGGAGAAGTCGGCGTGGGAAGCTGGGAGTACAAAGAGTATGCTCCGGATTTCTCCCATGGCAAAGGCTGGGTTTCAGCCGGATCCGGAAGAGTGGATCTCACGGGGAAGCCGCTCTCGGAGGCTGACTATACCAGGGTTGCATTTGAGATGCTCGATATTGCGATAGGAGTGATCCCTGTTAAGTTTGCAGAGGAAAAACACTCGCCCTCTGCCTGGAAGATGACCAATGCCATGGCTAGCTGGTCTTTTGACGGATGCGACGGAATGAAGACAAGGGTCGAGGTCTACTCAAGAGCGTTTGAAGTAGAGCTTGTTCTAAATGGCAGATCAATTGGCAAAAAGAGAGTAAAAAATGACTGCAGGGCTGAGTTCGAGGTGACATACAAGCCGGGAGAACTTACGGCAGTTGCCTATGACAACAACGGGCAGGAGATTGCACGGACTTCACTTACAAGTGCAGAAAAAAAGACGATTCTTTCTGCTGAGCCTGAGCAGAATAAGATAAAAGCCGGCAGTGACCTTGCTTATGTGCGACTTAGATTTACCGATGAAAAGGGAGAACTCAAGCCTCTTGAGAGATCTGATATAAAGGTGAGCGTAAAAGGTGGAAAGCTCATAGGACTTGGAAGCGCCTGCCCCTTCTATACAAAGAGCTACCTGGGAGATGTATGCGATACCTATTACGGTGAGGCACTTGCAATCGTTAAGCCCGGTAAAGGTGCAGGAAAGATCGAGCTGAAAGCTGAGACTGTGGACGGGAGAATGTCTGCAGAAACATTTATTGAGGTTATGGAATGAAATCTGATAAGTTAAAAAAACTGCTCGTGCAGTTTGTCAAGTTTTACCTTTTTTCACTTCTGGTGACGCTGCTGCAATACCTTCTCCTGACCTTTTTACCCGGAGTATTTTTCAGGAATACAGACTGGTGCAGTATACCTTGTCATCTTTTTAGGATAAAATTAGGGATAGTAGATACGTATGTGTTCAATTTCCCGGTAACGGGAGATGAGACCGGAGGAATGGGCTATTTTGCGGCTTTTGCGATCACTCTGTTCATAGCGCAGTGCGTCAATTTCCCTATGCAGCGCAATGTGACCTTTAAGTCCCATGGAAATGTGCTGTATCAGGCCATGTGGTATGTGATTGCATTTGTCATCATCACTGCAGTATGCAGCGCGCTCATGTCAATTTATGTACCGATATGCAAACAGTACCTGCCGCCTGCAATTTACAACATCCTAATCACCGTGATAAACGGCGGAGTCCAGATGCTGATATATTTCCCGGTATATAAGATTATTTTCCCAGAGGAGAAGAATGATCAAAATAGCAGTCGTGGATGATAATCCGGATGAACTGAATAAGATGTCTGACATGTTTGAAAGGCTAAGGACAGAGCTTGGTCAGGAATTTCAGGTGGATACTTTCTCTGACAGCTCCTCCTTCCTTGAGCGGTATGACAGGAGCTATTCAATGCTCTTTCTCGACATTGAACTAAACAGCGAAGATGCAGACGACAACGGAATCGAGCTCGCCAGGAAAATACGGCGGGCTGATTCTGATGTCATGATCATATTTATCACCAATCTTGCGCAGATGGCCATCAAGGGGTATGAAGTTCGGGCGTTTGACTTTATTGTCAAGCCTGTCAACTACGGGGATTTTGCGATGAAGATGCGAAGCGCCTTCGGATTCTGTCTCGCAAGGAGAACGGAGAGCTTTAAAGTGGCAACAGAGGGCGGGTTTGTCATGATCTCCACAGATGATCTTTTATACATTGAAGTAAATGGCCATTACACCTCCTATCATACGCCTAAGGACGTGTACAAGCAAAAAGGGACATTAAAAGAAATAGAGGAGAAGATCGGGGATCTTCCGTTTAAGAGATGTAATAACTGCTATCTGGTAAACCTTAAATATGTCGATGGTGTGGACCGGGATGACGTGCTGGTCAGGGGCGAGAGACTAAAGATAAGCAGACCAAAGAAGAGAGAGTTTTTGCAGGCAATTGCTGAATATATGGGAGGTAAGATGCTTTGAACGTATTGTTTATGATATGGGATTACATATCCTATGCTGTTCAGCTTATACTGGCCGGGAGCATAATTGTTTACTTTAGTCCCAAAAGAGAGCATTTTCCCTTGAGGTATCTTTTGTCCGTTGCGATTTTTGGCGGGATATCCTTCAGCCTTAATTACTTTTCGGAGAAAATAATGCAGGCTGTTGGATTTGTAGGCTTTTGGACAATGTTTGTCGCAGGGATAATTGTGATGATACATCTTTGCACGCAGTTTGACCTTAAGCAGGTTCTTTACTATTCGGTGATTGCCCTGGCTGTCCAACATGTGGCGTTCGATATCTGCGAAATACTCGATTCCGGTTTTGGGCGGATAGCGGTGCTGGATGTGCTTGTGTATGCGATCATATATGGAATTTTTGCCTACGTCATCAGGAATATATTCATCAAGATGGAACCAAAGAGTGTCAGCCATACTGACCTTATCCCTATGATGACTATCGTACTTATAGTGCTGTGCGTCAGCGTTTTTTACAAGGGTAACACCTTTGACGGTTCTGCCTTTTCCTGGAACTATGTCTTTTACCGTATAGTAGATGCACTGTGCTGTGCATATATCCTCTGGACGCAGGGAATACGCCGTCAGAGCGAGTACTATGCAGGTGAGCTTGCCGGCATAAATCAGGCTTTTCGCATCCAGAAAGAGCAGTACAGGATGAGGCAGGAGAATATCGACAGCATAAACAGAAAGTGCCATGACCTTAAGCACCAGCTCGAGGCTCTGCACCACATGGAGAAAGAGAGCGACAGAGAGGCTTACTACAGAGAACTCAAGAAGGACATCATGATCTATGACACTGCGATCGATACAGGAAATGAGGCTCTTAATGTCCTGATGATGGACAAGGGGCTGTACTGCTGTGAACACGGAATTCAGTTAAGTTGTATGGCAGATGCGGGATCGCTGTCATTTATGAAACTTGAGGATGTATATGCAATCTTTGGAAATGCCCTTGACAACGCGATCACAGCTGTGGAGAAGATTGCAGACCCTGAGAAGAGAGTGATAGGTCTTAAAGTACTCAATCAGAATAACTTTTTTATGGTACAGCTCCAGAATTATTACGACGGAAGTGTGTCCTTTGAAAACGGGATGCCGCTGACAACTAAAAGGGATAAATCAAATCACGGGTTTGGTGTAAAGAGCATAAGGTTCCTTGCGGAAAAATACGGCGGAACAATGACTGCCAATGCAAGAGATGGTATCTTTACACTTCAGATCCTGCTTCCGATAAGCTGAAAAAAGATAAAAAATGCAGTACACGATTCATTACCGGTCTGTTTTTTGCCAAAATATAATAAAAGTTTATTGTAATTTTGGAATTGATTGCACGATATCATGATACAATTATCTTGGATTGTTATACGGCTTAATATTTAGGCAATAAATTCAGTAAGGAGTAATCGGCGTGTATACTTTTCAGAGCGAAGTAAGAAGAGCATTTGAGAACTTAAATGTACCAATGCTCGTAATTGCAGCTGCGGGAGACGGAAGCTTTGTGCCTCTTATAGTTTCAAAAGGATTTCTTGCTTTTAATGATCTTACAAGAGATGATCTCAGTGAGTATTATGGCAAAGATATCAACATAGGTCTCTATGAGAAGGTTCATCCCGATGAGAGGGAGAAGCTTCGGACGATAAGCATAGATTTCCTGAATAAACGTTCTGAATATGATCTTACTTTCAGACTGATACAGGAGGATGGATACCACCTGATACATGCAGCAGGATACTGGCAGACCATGGATGATGGCACTGAACTTGCTTTCCTTTTGTATAACGATGTTCAAAAACATGAAGAGCGCCTTTTAGAGATTGCCAAGAAGTATAAGCTGTTCCAGAAAGATGATTTCTATACTGATTCGCTTACAAATCTTCCCAATCTGAATTATATAAACAAATATGGACAGGAGAAGACAGAGCAGATCAGGTCAAATGGCGGCACACCGGTTGCCATGTACTTTGACATAGATTCCATGCAGTCCTATAACAGACGTTATGGTATTGAAAAGGGCGATGATCTGCTTGTCCTTGTTGCCAACGTTCTTATGACTTCTTTTCCTCATGGACTTGTTGTGCGTTCAACGTCGGATCATTTCGGCGTTATAGACATATATTATGGCAAAGAAGATATTATAGAGCGGATTGACAGCATAAATAACAAAATAAAAAGCATGGCCTTTGGCACTACGACCGGAATAAATGTCGGGATTTATGTGATCGACAGCGATGTCTCTTATACAGAAGCCATGGATCATGCCTTGAGAGCAAATAAACTTATTGGTGAAGATTTAAACAAGTACTACAGATTTTACACGGCTGAAGATGACACTCTTTATAACCATCAACGATATATCATTGAGAATTTCCAAAGAGCTAAGGAAGAGGGCTGGATAAAGGTCTTTTACCAGTGTTTTTTGCGTGTCGAGACAGGAAATGGCATGGGCTTTGAAGCTCTTGCCCGCTGGATTGATCCCGAGAAAGGAATGATAACTCCCGACAATTTCATACCTGCGCTGGAGAAGTATCATCTGATGCATGAGATGGATCTGTATATCTTTGAGACGGTATGTAAAGAAATAAAGATCCGTTACGATATGGGGCTTCCGCTGCTTCCGGTTTCAGTGAATTTCTCCAGACAGGATTTTGACTATATTGATGTAGTAGGCGAAATAAACAGAATCTATGATGAATATAATATCAGTCAGTATGGAATAGATAAGAGCTATTTCTTAATTGAGATCACGGAGCAGGGAATGGCTACAGCCACAGAAAAATTCTACACTCAGCTTGATGAAATAAGAAGAAACGGCTATAAACTCTGGGTTGATGACTTTGGAAGCGGATATTCGTCACTTAATGTCTTCAGTAATTTTGATATTGACCTAATTAAGTTCGACATGAAGCTCCTAATGAACCTGGATGCCCATAATGGGGCGAACCGTATTATTATCAAGGCGATGATCGATGTTGCCCACAAGCTTGGGATCCATACGCTTTGTGAGGGGCTCGAGACCGAGGAGCAGCGACAGTTCCTCATAGAGACAGGGTGTGAACTTGCACAGGGCTTTTTATATCACAAGCCTGAAAGTCTGGATACCATTCTTCAAAGATTAAACAAGAATATCCCAATCCCTAACTGGGAGACAGAGGATGAGAGGAAACGCAGGGAAAACAAGTTTTCCAATTAGATGTAATGATTATGAGGCAAACCTTAAGGAGACCATAATACAAAACGGAACCGTCAAAACGGTTCCGTTTTATAATTTCAGGTATCAGTACTGGAAATCGAAAGTCCAGGCGCCCTCAGGTCCAACAACAGCGTTGTCCGTCTTGGTTACATAAAAGCTTGCGTCTAATGTGGAGTGGCTTATGTATCCTTCAACGGTTCCGTCATCGCTTGTAAATAGCAGATAGGTATCACTGTCAGGAGCATCTTCCACTTCTCCCCATCCGTGGAGCTCCTTGGAATCGTCGAAGTGTATCAGGATGTCATAGGAGCCGCTTTCCATACCTTCTGTTATGATAAGGTAGCTGTCGCCTGTATAATCGCCATAATAGCCACAGCGCGTGGAATCAGGCAGCTGGAAAATTTCATTGCTGACAATATCGGCAAGAGCGCTTGCAAGACTGTAGGCCTCTCTCTTATAGCGCATGGCCTCGTTGTATGAATACATCATTGGATAGATAGAACCCTCTGCGTAAGTGGCGCTCATCCTTTCTGCCATTGTGGGAACGTATTTTTCCCATTTCTCATATTCTGTAATGATCTCATTGTAGCTTGTAGGATTGCTTTCCTTTATCCTGTTTAGAAGACTTTGAACTTCCTCTTTGTATACAACTGTTCCCCATTTGCTGAGATCATTCATTGCGGTCTGATTATCAGCGCTCATTCTGAGCTGATCATATTTATCATATAGCTGATTAACACTTACGAGTTCATCTGACAGTGAAGCTGATCCTGCAGCAATCGCATCGATTTCAGACTTGATCTGGTCAGAATAATCTTCTGACAGGGCGGTCTGGTCTGAATCCTCTGTCTGATTTGAAGTCTCTGTCTGTTCGGATTCGTTTTCTGTAGCAGCTTCCTCTGCGGGAGCGGCTTCACCTGTATTGTCTTCTGAGACAGAGTTATCAGTCTCAGGTTCTGTCGACTCTTCCTTGTCAATTTTCTCAAATGCAGAAGGCACTTCATCCGGTGCTTCAGATTTTGCAGAACATCCGCCAAGGACCACTGCTGTAGTCATAAGTAAAAGTAGAATTTTTCTTTTCATTTTTTCTCCTCTCATAAAACACAGCTTTTATAATGGCACAACCGGCAGCAATCTGCAATAACAATACAAGGACATACACTTAAGAGCTGTTACTGATATAATAGTATGATAGAGCAAAGATATCCTGAAGTTATCAAGAAGGGAGATAAAATATATGGGAATTCTTTTTATAAACGCGTGTGTGCGCAAGGATTCAAGGACAAAAAAGCTGGCGGAGGCGCTGCTGGGCAGACTTGGCGGTGAAGTGTCAGAGCTAAGACTGGAGGATGTTGATTTTGAGAAGACAACTGAAGCTTTTTTATCAAAAAGAGATGCACTGATAGAAGAGCGCAGATTTGATGATGAGAGCTTTGCGCTTGCCAGACAGTTTGCAGAGGCGGAAAAAATAGTCATAGCTGCGCCGTATTGGGACCTTTCTTTTCCTGCAAGTCTGAAGCAGTATATTGAACATATAAATGTCCTGGGAATAACCTTCGAATATACACCGGAAGGCATTCCCAGAGGACTGTGCAGAGCAGACAGTCTCTACTATGTTATGACGGCAGGCGGAAACTACGTGCCTGAAGAATTCGGATTTGGATATATTAAAGCGCTCGCACAGAACTTCTACGGCATAAAAGATGTAGAGCTCATAAAGGCAGTTGGGCTCGACATCTATGGAGCTGACGCGGGGAGCATACTTGAATCTTCATATCTGACGATCAACCGGCTTTTCCCTGCCTGATCCTGCAGATACCCTGTGTCATGGTGCCCATAGGACAGAACGTGCACCAGGTGCGAGGTCTGTAGAGAGACATGACGATAAGCCCGATGAGTGTTGATGTGAGCATGAGGCTGTAAAATCCATAGCTGAACTGTGTGACCCAGGCCGGAACTGATGTAACTGTATATGCCCATTTCCACGGCACTTTAAAAGTCCAGAACAGCTTGACAACGGTTCTGAGGGGAGCATTGCCTCCAAAGACGAGATAGGTCTGATGCAGCATGTTTCCGAACATTGTCATGAAGAATGCCAGAAATCCGTATCTGAAGAGGGGGCCGTACATCCATGTGGGTGCAACCTTTTTATTGGTCTTTTTGAGTACAGATGGTATAAGGGCAAAGAGCTTGCCCCTGCCGCAGTACCTGTTGCAAAAAGCCTTTCCGCCACCGAGCGAGGCTATTATGATTGGAACAATGAAGTCGATCATGCCAAGCCAGGCAAAAAGTATATTAAAAAATCCAAGTGAAAAATAGATTATTGGCCATATCCATAAATAGTCGTTCCAGCGTTTCTTTTTCATATCGCGATACCTGCTCTTTCTATAAGATTTATGCAGCCGGTCGGGCATGTCCTTGCACATAGTCCGCATCCGACACAGGAATCTGTATCAACTACGGCATATCGACCGGAAGATGTACTGATTGCGCCCCTGGGGCATGCATCCTGGCATGCTCCGCAGCATACGCAGACATTTTCATTGATCTTTGCTAATCTTTTCATTTTTGATGTACTCCACTGTTTACATAATTGTTTTTTGTGATGCAACTTGTTGTAAAATCGATTTGATAATGCTAATATACATGGTATAAAAAATATATCAAGTACGCAGATAATATATATCTGGTAAGAAAAAACTGAGTAACATGAAAGGATGCGGATCATGGCAGATAAGAATAATGAGAAGCTGGGCCACGAACCTCTGTGTGAGGATATCGCGGGAGAGGGATGCGGTCTTAAAAAGGTAATTAATTTAATAGGCGGAAAGTGGAAGATCATGATACTCTGCGTGATGGACAACGAGGGAACGATCCGCTACGGAGAGCTTAAACGCAGGATTTTTGGAATAACAAACACTATGCTTGCAAATTCTCTCAAGGAAATGGAGGATGACGGGCTTGTGAAGAGAACGCAGTACATGGAAATGCCGGTCAGAGTTGAGTACTCACTGACAGAGAAAGCAGAGAGCATCGTACCGATACTGCTTGAGCTTAAGAGGTGGGGAGAGGAGAATATGTAGTAGAAACAGGCATGGTTCAAGATAACCCATTTTTGCGTAAATGTAAACGCTTACATTGCAAATGTTTAAGTGCTATATATAGGGTATAAAACAAAGCTATCGCAGAAAAGGGGGATTATTCTATGTCAGTACATGTTATCGATGAAGCAAATCGCTGCCTTCAGTGTCCCAATCCCAGATGCAGGGAAAACGGATGTCCTATTCACACAAATATTCCTGAAATGATACGCCTTTTTAAGGAAAACCGAATGATGGAAGCTGCTCAGATGCTGTTTGAGAACAACCCGCTTTCCATGGTCTGTTCTCTTGTATGCAATCATGAGAACCAGTGCGAAGGCAATTGCGTCAGAGGAATAAAAGGCGAGTCGATCCATATTTCTTCGATCGAAAACTACATATCAGATTCCTGCTTTGAGAGACTTGAGCTTAAACCTGCTCCCTCAAACGGCATGAAGGCTGCAGTTATCGGTGCCGGACCTGCAGGGATAACAATTGCTATTATTCTTGCGCTGAAGGGATACTCCATCACTGTTTTTGAAACGCATGACAAAATTGGCGGAATCCTGCGCTATGGCATTCCTGAATTCAGGCTTCCCAAGTCTATTCTTGACAGATACTACAAGAAGATGCGTGAGCTTGGTATCAAGTTCAGACCTAATTTTGCGATCGGTGGATCGACAGGGATACAGGATCTTTTGAACGACGGATACAAGAGCGTCTTTATCGGAACCGGTGCCTGGAAGCCAAGAAAGCTCGGCGTTCCCGGTGAGACCTTCGGCAATGTATTCTATGCGATCAATTACCTGAACAATCCCGACGTATATGAGCTTGGTGATAAAGTGGCCATAATCGGAGCCGGAAACGCTGCCATGGATGTTGCCAGAACAGCTATAAGACATGGGGCAAAGGAGGTAGTTGTCTACGTCAGGGGAGATGAAGTAAGCGCATCAAAGGCAGAGTTTGAGTATGCCAAAGTTGATGGTGTGAAGTTTGAATACAGAAAGTCCATTGTGAGAATCGTGGATGAAGGTGCTGTGTTCATCGACGATGGACCTGATGGGGATAAGACAGAGCGTCTTTACCCGGCAGACAGCATTCTGATCGCAATATCACAGGTTCCGCAGGACCGTATCGTTACCCATGAAAAAGAACTAAAGCTCAATGAAAACGGCAATCTGGCTACTGATTCCAAGGGAGAGACCTCTCTTGCGGGAGTATTTGCATCGGGCGATGTGGTGACCGGTGCCAAGACTGTAGTGGCTGCGGTTGCAGTGTCCAAGCAGATTGCAGAAGACATGGACAGGTATATGAAGGCAAACTTATGACCCGGTCACTCTTTTCATCACCTTACCAACGGGGTGATATAGTACCAGCATGATAATAAAATTACCGCCGCAGTGAATAAAGTCCCATGGAATTCCTGCGATCCACCAGGTAATGGCGGTTCTTATGCCTGAGGCAAGGCCGCCAGTGCCTACGCCAATCACAAAGTATGGGATTGAACACAGAGCACCAAAGCAAAGACCAAATATTGCCGAGAGCACAGCCCAGAAAACGGCAGAAGTGCTCTTCCTGAAAATCCATGCTATTCCGGCAAGCAAAGGCCAGGCATAAAGGTACATGATCCACCACAGATGAATCCCGTAAAATGCACCTTCTATCAGGATAAATACCGGAATCACCGCGATGATCTTCCGGCCAAAGACAAGTGTAAACATGATGATCCAAAAGCTTGTGAGTTCAATATTGGGAAGCCCTGAGAGCACAAATTTGGATACTTCGATAATGGCAACCATTATACCTATCTGTGCGATGTCAAGAACAGAGAAACCTTGCGATGTTCCGGTCATATTGCATCTATCTTTTTTCATATGTTGCTCACTGAGCTTTTTCATAAGCCCAGGTAAACTTATCTTTGTCTGTAACAGGCTGGGAGTCAGCGCCATACTGTCCATATTTACCGTTGACATATAAAGACCAGTAGGCTCCGTCCTGTGCATAATCAGCGCGCTCATCATTAATATACTCTATCATGATCCCATATTCGCTGTCAGAGCCTTTATAGCTAAAACCTGAACCGTTTCCTGAGAGCTCATCCATGGCCTGTTTAAGAAATTCGGCATCTGTTACAAGATCATAATCTGTAACTTCGCCTTTGCTGTTTTTCACCTCGACCACAATGCTCTTAGAACCGCGTACTGCTGATGGCCTGTTAAATGTATAAACCGTTGCAAAAACAGCAACTAGTGCCACCAATATAACTAATCCGATTATTACTGTCTTTTTATTATGCTTCATAAGTCCCCTTTCCAATCTGAAAACCTTGCTATATTCTATCATCACATGATCAGAGGGTCAAAACATCCTATTCTTCTTTTTTACCACTGTAAATAGTTTTGCAGCGACATCTCGTATTTGATGATCTGGGGCCGGATGGCGACAAGGAGCTTTCAGTTCCGTGGTTTAATGCGCTTATTTATCACAAGGTAAAGCCAGGGAGCAAGGATACAACGGCATATATTGAGTTTTCGCCATCTGATTTCTTTAAGGACCTTGCGCTGTGTTCTCAGCTTGTCCATGGAGCTTATGGTGCTCTTGAAGTGACCACACAGCTACAGGGTAAATATACCATAGCTCTATACTGGTTTCTTGAGAATAAAAAGAAAAGAATATGATATGGTAAAGAAGTGCAGTTATTGAGCAAAGAATGACCTGGATAACTAAAAATGGTCGATTGGGGTAAAAACGAAAATCGTTTAAAACATGTTTTTTCAATATTTTCAAGCGTGCGCAGAACAAAAATAGAAAAACATGTAATCAAACTAAGTTAACTACATGTTTTTTATAATAAGAAAACACTGATCATAGCAGCGTTTCCCTATACTAATGCGACGTCATTTATAACAGGTCGCTCAGCTTTTTATTGAAAAAGAAATTCCTTTCCAGCTCATAGAACTCTGCCCACATGGATATGGTTTTGCAGACTGAAGCCCTGGGACAGGCCTTGGCATTATCCTCAAGGCATGCAACAGGGGAAAAGGTTCCTTCCATGGTTTCAATTATCTCGCCGATAGAGTAATCCGAAGGGGAGCGCGTCAGCATATAGCCGCCGTGCTTTCCGCTGGCACCCTTGATCAGTCCGCCTTTAACAAGGTCTTTTGCGATAATTTCCAGGTACTTTTTGGAAATATCCTGTCTTTTTGCAATGTCCTTAAGCGGTACAAAAGCTTCGCTGCCCTGCTGGGCAAGATCTATCAGTATTCGAAGTGCATAACGACTCTTGGTTGAAAACATCTCCTCCTCCCTATTATGTCAAGTGTAATCCCTTGAAAAATCAAGGTTTTTTCTATATCT
>CAMNEA010000010.1 GCA_946536145.1 uncultured Butyrivibrio sp. | reverse complement strand
CCGAGACTCCGCCTGAGACTCCTGAGACTCCTCCGGAGACACCCGAGACTCCGCCTGAGACTCCTGAGACTCCTCCGGAGACACCCGAGACTCCGCCGGAAACACCCGAGACTCCACCTGAGATCCCGGAAACACCTGATACACCTACAACACCGGAAGTACCTACATCACCTGATGTGCCTACGACATTCGTAGTCGCACCACCTACAGTACCTGATGTACCTGTAACTCCTGTTGTACCGGCCATTCCAGATGTACCTGTAACTCCTGATGTACCGACCATTCCTGATGTACCTGTAACTCCCGATGTACCGACCATTCCTGATGTGCCTGTAACTCCTGATGTACCGACCATTCCGGATGTACCTACAACACCTGATACACCGGTGAATCCAGATGTAGTTCCTACACCAGGCGAGAACCCGACAGTACCGGTTATCTTCATCGATGATGATACACCTCTGGCAGCAGAAGTTGCTCAGGTTCTTGGTGCAAGAAGAGTATCAGCTGCTCAGCCTATGGTTTTAGGTGCAAGAAGAGGTAAGACCGGTGATTCCACCAGAAATCCTCTGATGGCAACACTTATGATCATGGGTGCATCTGCAACAGCTATGGGAGTGCTCTCATCTAAGAAAAAAAGAAAATAATTATTATAAAGTTTAATAGGAAATTCCTATTGTCCTTGTGTTTTTCTGTTTTATAAATAAATGGTATAATCTGTCCATGAAAAGTACAGATTATACCATTTCTTTTTGCATAAACTTGATAATCTTTGTTCTGACAGCAATATTCTCATTTCAGTATTTCTGGGAAGATGGAAAGTGGAGCCCATCAAGGGCTAGAAAAGCATTCAGATATTTCACCAATCAGAGCAATGTGCTCTGTGCAATATCAGCGATTTTGATGTGCTTTTTTCCGTATGAGGCATGGGCATATTATCTTAAGGTGATCGGGACAGCAGCAGTGACTGTTACGATGCTGACGGTTCTGTTCTTTCTGGGGCCTACATACGGATATAAGTATCTTTACAAAGGAGCCGATCTTTTCCTGCACCTTATCACACCGATAATGGCACTGGTATCACTATGTCTGTTTGAAAGGCGGGGAATTAGTCTGACTGCTTCTTTTCTAGGAATTATCCCTGTTGCCTTGTATGCTCCGCTATACCTGTATAAGATAGTCTATGCTCCTGAAGAGAAAGGGTGGGAGGATTTCTATGGATTTAACAAAGGCGGGAAATGGCAGATATCATATGTTCTTATGCTTGCCGGAACAGCACTTATTTGCGTGGCACTGTATTTGCTTTTGAATGTTTGATGGCATGAACATCACATCAGTCTGATATGTGTTATGATGATAATAAGTAGACTTTTAGCATATTTTAGTCAAAGATGGAGATTAATTATGATAACCGGCGAACTCAAAAAAATTGATAAGTAATAGTTCCTGACGGTGTTATTTTCGAATCCAGTAATGCGCACAAACAGATACGGCAGGAAATCATTGATAACAACAAATTAGATGCAGTCATTTCGATGCCAAGTGGTGTATTTAAACCATATGCCGGTGTTTCAACAGCTATCCTTGTATTTACAAAAACCGGAAGCGGCGGAACTGATAAAGTATGGTTGTCTTGAGTGAATTTGAGGTTTACAAGTCACCTGTGAACATCATTATTATGAGAGGAGAAATTTAGAATGTGTTATTCATTAGATGAAATAAAAGAGAAGACTGTTCCAATAGCAATAGATTATGGAATTGAAAGCATGAGCATTTTCGGATCATATGCACGAGGAGAGGCGGATGATGAAAGTGATGTCGATATTTGCATTGATAAAGGAGAAGTAAAAAGTCTGATAAAATACTTTATGTTTGTTGACGAATTGGAAAAAAGCCTAGGATGTCATGTTGATGTGGTGACAACAGGTATAGAAGATAAGGTTTTTTTGGAGAAAATTGAAAGGGAAGGTATCCTTCTATATGAGAGATAATGACAGAGATATTCTGACAAAGATGATACAGTATTGTGATGATATAGGTTCTCTTATGAAAGAGTATGATCATGATTACAAAAAGTATGTGGAAAAGATATCGTTTCAATATTCGTGTAATATGTGCATTATTCAGATTGGAGAACTTGTAGGAAGGCTTTCAGATGAATTTATCTCTGCGCACAACAATATTCCATGGCATGCTATTAAGGCTATGAGAAATCTTCATGCATATGATTATGAAAGAGTAGATTTGGAAATTGTCTGGGACACTCTTATAAACGAGATTCCAGATTTAAGAAGCAAATTGATTGGATTTTTAGAGAATAATTTAGAGTCGACAAATCAAAAGTTGCAGTGCAAAAATCATTAGATGAAACGCAGAAGTTATTTGATAGTTTAATGCAGGAGTATTTTGGATAAATGGCAAAAAAGAAGGAACTACAGGTATCATCATCTGCCGCAGAATATCTTACATATATAGCGTCAACTGGCGATTCGCCAGAGAGTTTTGAAATGCGCTATGAGGATGAGAATATTTGGCTAACGCAAAAGATGATGGCCTCATTATATGATGTAAAAGTAAATACAATTAATGACCATATAGAAACGATATATAAAGATGGTGAGCTTTCTGCGGATTCAACTATTCGGAATTTCCGAATAGTTCAAAGAGAGGGAAATAGGGATGTTTCGAGGAACATTCTCCATTATAATCTTCAAATGATTATTGCTGTTGGATTTAAAATAGACAACGAGAGGGCAGTACGCTTTAGAAAGTGGGCTGGCCAAATAGTCAAGGATTACACCATTCAAGGATGGGTCATGGATCCGGAGCGCTTAAAGAAAGGCCATAAGTTCACAGAAGATTTTTTTGAGAGACAACTGCAGCAAATTCGTGAGATCAGACTTTCTGAAAGAAGGTTCTATCAGAAAGTTACTGATATCTATGCAACTGCCTTTGATTATGATAAAAATGCTAAAACTACTCAGTTGTTCTTTAAGACAGTTCAGAACAAAATGCACTATGCTGTGCATAGACATACTGCCGCGGAATTGATTGTTGAACGAGCTGATGCTGAAAAAAAGCACATGGGACTTACTACATGGGAAAATGCTCCAGATGGGAAAATTCTGAAAGCGGATGTGACAATTGCCAAAAACTATTTATCTGATGAAGAGATGAATTATCTGGAACGGATTGTCACATTATACTTGGACTATGCTGAGCTTCAGGCACAAAGACATATTCCTATGAGCATGGAGGACTGGGCAAAACGTTTGGATGGGTTCTTGGAGTTTAATGGAAATGAGATATTGACGGGGCCGGGAAAAATCAGCGCAGAAGAAGCTAAGCTGCATGCAGAGACAGAATATGAAAAATACAGAATAGTTCAGGATAGATTGTTTCAAAGTGATTTTGATAGGTTTCTTGAACTTGAAGATAAAATGAAAGAATAAAAACTATGGCTGAAGGACGCTGGTGCAAAGGAGGAAATGTGCCAGTATGGAAGCAAGGAAGGTTGAGGGATGTTCATATAGAACTATACATTATTACCAGACAACAGTAGAGAAGATGCTTACCTCTGTTACAACTATAGATCTGTTATATTACGGTTGCTGGTTGGAAATGGTTCAGTATCACACAATCAGACACTTGAGAAAGTCCGATTTGTAGTGATGATAGCGGTATAAAACTTGATGACAGAGAACGGATCGTTAATTGTGTAATGATGAAAAATAATACAGGATAAGAGCAAGGATATAATGGAACGGGAATTTGAATATGTTTGTAGTAAATGCGGGAAAAAATATTACTATATAAAACGGCTTGTCACATCTTGGACCAAATATCGCAATGCATTGGAGAAGATTGCAAATGGAGAATATGGAGCAGAATGGAAGAGAATACATGATAGCACGCCATATGTAGCATTTGACTCAAGGATAAGCACATATTTTTGCGACAGCTGTGGAGATTGGATTAGGGAAATGGATCTATCGTTGTATGAACCTAATGACCATGAAGATATACAGACTAAATACTATAGCGATAAAACTATAGGCCAATTAGGCTATGTGCCATATGCGACTTCCAGCGATTTAGAATATGATTTTCGCTTAATAAAAGAGTATGAACATAAATGCCATAATTGCGGATCAATAATGAGAAAAATCTCAAATGAAGAGACTGATAACTTGCCATGTCCTTGTCCTGTATGTAAAACCAAGAATTTGAAGACGAGAGAACATCTCGTGAGTGTTTTTTACTTATAGCGGATAAAACATAAAGTTGTGTTATTAAGTACCAAATAAAACAGATGGCCCAAAGGAGTCAGAAATGGAAACAAATTTTGATTACCTTTTAAGCAAAAAAGAATATTCCTCATTTGCCACATAGGCTGTGGAAGCGGAGAAGAGTATATCAATTTCGCCGGCTACCTGCGCTATCCTTTCCCAGCGCGCACTGGAGCTGGCAGTCAGATGGCTTCTCAGAGAAAAGACAATTCCAAGGTCCGCAGCTTTGAGGTTGACAAGATCAGTGAAGCCCAGACCCGCAAGCACTATATTGATGTTGCTCTTGCGGAAGCGGGCTGGCATATAAATCAGAACTGCACGATAGAGGAGCCTGTTACCGGTATGCCCAATGCGACAGGGACAGGTTTTGTGGACTACGTCCTCTGGGGAAAAGACAACCTTCCGCTGGCAGTGGTTGAAGCCAAAAAGGCATCTGTTGATCCCATTGTCGGAAGCCAGCAGGCAAAGCTGTATGCAGACTGCCTCCAGAATAAATACAAGCAGAGGCCGCTCATTTACACTACAAACGGCTTCGAGTTCTTTTACACAAATGATGCCGTGAATTATCCCAAGCGTGAGGTCTCGGGATTTCTTACTCAAGAGGAACTGCAGCTCGAAGTTGACAGACGAAGGCAGCGCATTCCACTGGATAAGATTGACATAAGCGACAGTATCACAAACCGCCCGTACCAGAAGGAGGCAGTGACCGCTGTCTGCGATGCAATAATGAAGAATCATAGAAAGATGCTGATAGTCCAGGCCACCGGATCCGGTAAGACGAGAGTTAGCATCAGCATTGTCGACGTGCTGAGAAAGCACAACTATGTCAAAAACATTCTGTTCCTGGCCGACAGGACAGCTCTTGTTAAGCAGGCAAAGAACAATTACACGAATCTTCTGCCTGATCTGTCGTGCTGCAATCTGCTTGACAGTAAAGATGATCCTGAGAGCAGCCGCATGATCTTTTCAACATATCCCACCATGATGAATGCCATAGATGAGAAAAAGGATAAGTACGGCGACAGGCTCTTTGGCCCCGGTCACTTTGATCTGATCATATGTGATGAGGTTCACAGATCCATATACAGGAAGTATCAGGAGATATTTGAGTACTTCGATGCCATGCTCCTTGGAATGACGGCAACTCCCAAGGATGACATTGACAAGAACACCTACGGGATTTTTGACCTTGAAAGGGGAGTGCCTACCTTTGCCTATGAGCTGGATAAAGCCGTTGAAGAAGGATATCTGGTAAATTATTCAACGCTCGAGTACAAGACCAGGATCATGGAGGATGGCATCCACTATGATGAACTCTCTGAAGAAGAGCAGGAAGAGTATGAGGAGAAGTTTGGCGATGACGAGGGCAATATCCCTGAGGAGATCGGAAGCAATGCCATAAACGATTGGCTCTTCAATGCTGATACCATAGATACCGTGTTAAAAGAGCTGATGGAAAAGGGGCTTAAGATCGAGGGAGGAGACAAGCTTGGAAAGACAATTATCTTTGCCAAGAACTCCAAACACGCTCAGGCAATTGTGGATCGCTTTACAGCTCTTTTCCCTGAGTATGGAGGAGATTTTATAAAGCAGATCGATTACAGCATCAACTATGTGGACACACTAATCGATGCTTTCAGTACTAAGGACAAAATGCCGCAGATTGCAGTGTCTGTGGATATGCTCGACACCGGCATCGATATCCCCGAGATCCTGAACCTTGTCTTTTTCAAAAAGGTAAGAAGCTATGCCAAGTTCTGGCAGATGATAGGCCGAGGGACGAGGCTCTGCAAAGATCTTCTGGGCGTCGGACAGGACAAGGAGGGCTTTCTTATCTTTGATTTCTGCAATAACTTTGAGTTCTTCAGAGTGAACAAGAACGGCAAGGAATCCGGGATACAGACCAGCCTCTCTGAAAAGATCTATACAACAAAAGCCATGATATGCCGCGAACTTCAGGCTGCCCAGTATGTGGAGGATGAGGAGTACTGCGCATACAGAAGAGAGCTTGTGGATGATATGGTCGGGGCTGTTGTTGAACTGCGCGATGAGAGCTTTCTTGTGAAAAGACATTACCGCTATGTTGAAGCATATAGGAATAAACTGACTTGGAACAACCTTGAAACATCTGAGATATCAGAGATACGAGAGCATATAGCACCTATAGTAAAGCCGAAGAAAGATGACGAGCTGGCAAGGCGCTTTGATTACCTCATCTACAGCATAGACCTTGGCATCTTGCAGAGCAAAAATGTTCAGACTCCTGTGAGTATCGTGGCGGCTACAGCACACGCACTGTCGGAAAAGTATTCGATACCCCAGGTAAAGGCGCAGAAAGCTACAATAGAAAAGGTCCAGACTGATGAGTTCTGGGAGAGCGCTACCATACTTGAACTTGATCAGGTAAGG
Source organism: uncultured Butyrivibrio sp. (assembly GCA_946536145.1). GTDB lineage: Bacteria > Bacillota > Clostridia > Lachnospirales > Lachnospiraceae > Butyrivibrio. The sequence goes on along the minus strand of CAMNEA010000010.1, from coordinate 60,292 downwards.
CAGGTCATGAGGCATCTCATCCAGTACCTTGACAGGATCGTTCAGAAGCCCGTCTATACAGATTTTGAAGATAAGATTGTCGATGTTAAGGAAGGCGAGGCGATCTTTGCCTCAAATGACCTTAAGAACTACAGGAAAAAGGTTGAGTTCTATCTGAAAGAGCACCATGATAACGTTTCCGTCTACAAGCTTCGAAATAACAAAAAGCTGAATGAGTCAGATATGAAGGAGCTTGAGCGGATCCTGTGGAGCGAGCTGGGATCTAGGGAAGATTACATGAAGGAGTATGGAGATACTCCGGTGGGGAGACTTGTCCGTAAGATTGTCGGCGTAGACCGGCAGGCTGTGAATGAGGCGTTTAGCAGATTCCTGTCGGATGAGCATCTTAATGTCAACCAGATCCGATTTGTGAATATGATCATTGATTATATCGTTGCAAACGGCAACGTCGAAAACAATGCGGTACTCATGGAAGAACCCTTCAGATCACTCGGCAGTATAACAGTGCTGTTCAAGGATGATCTTGGGAAAGCAAAGGAAATAATGAGTGTGGTTGCTGAGATTAAGGACAATTCGGAGATGATGGCGTAACGATATATTCAGGTGCAAAATGATATTATTATTTTAATTGAGCGATTGGGCACAACGGTGCTGTAGTATTAAGTAATTGGGCGTATATTTGAGTTCAGCTGGAAATAAACAGGACCGGCTATGCTAATTAGTTCAAGCCCCATCTTCCGCACGAAATGAAAAAGGAGTCAATGAACCGTCCTCATTGACTCCTCTATTTGGTCATTTACTTGACTACAAATTTTGTAGTCATTGTCTTGCCACATCCTGAGCTTCCAATGAACTGGAAGTATAGATATACAGTTTCGTTCTTTTTCAGTTTAAGCTTGCCGGTTCGGCTGGTTAGATAGTTTGGCATAATACGGATTTTTCTGTCAGTGACAAACAGCTGATCAAAAGTGCCACCCTTGGTTTTGAGGTTGGCATAATACAGAGAACCATATTCTGATTTGCAACATGCCATCCAGCCTGATACCTGCTTTTTATTACTGGTCTTAAGGTTACTTAAAGTGAAGGAATAGGTTCCTTTTTTGGGAGCTTTAAACTTTAAATATCCTCGGTAATGAGATCCGGCAGCTTTTTTAAATTTGAGAGTATAGGTGCCCTTCTTGACAGTAGTTGCATACTTTTTCGCGCGGGATGCACTGTACTCCTCACTGTGGCTCTTAACGCTGATGGTTTTCGTCTTGGCCTGAACATAAACCGGGGTAGTCAGCGTAAAGACGATTGCCGCTGCCAAAGTTAATGCGATGGTTTTTTGGATTACAGATAGTACTTTTCTTTTTACTTCCATGATAGCTTCCCTCCTACAATATTTTTTTCTATTATATTATAAAATTATTATAAAACAGCACAATTGTCTGAATTTTTTTCTATAATGTATTTGTATAAATGTTTATTTATGTTTGACAAACCGCAAAGAGGGAGAAAAGCCTTATGGGAAAAAATGAGAAGGAAAAAAATCAGGTGGTGACTAAGGCAAAGAGAAGTGTCAGCAGTAAACTCCTGCTCATACTGATACCGATGATAACTCTGTCGATCATAGTCATCATTGCTATCCTTATGATTCAGGCAAGGAGTGTTATCACAAGTCTGGCAACGAACAACCTTGACAAGGAATCAAGCTATTATGCTGAGGAGATCGGAAGGGAAGTAACCAATCTGGTGGAGTATTTTGATGCTTCGGCAGATGCGATTTCAGCGGTTTCCTTCCCGAATGACAATGCGATGGCTAGTTTTCTTTTGCCTACCATGTCCAAGAATCAGTATATACCAAACGGAATGTATATAGCTACAAACACAGGGGACTGGATCGATCCGTCAGGGTGGGTGCCTGATCCTGACTATGACCCGACCACGAGAAGCTGGTATAAGGAGGGACTTGAGCATGAAACGTTCCTTACCGGAGAGCCCTATGTGGATTCAGACACAGGAAGTATGGTAGTGTCTTTTACCAGAACCATCAAGATGGCTGATGCGAGGATAGGTGTTGCTTCTGCGGACTATACGCTGGACGGAATTGTTGAAAAGATAAGCTCGATCACTCCTGTTAAGACCGGCGGAGCTATGCTTCTTTATAAGGATATGATCCTGTCATACTTTGACCCTTCATTTAATGGTACTAAAATAGGTGAGCACTCGGGAGCAAAATTTCTTCAGGAGGCATATTCATTCGCTAATTCCGGATCTTCTGAAGTGACAGAGATCAAATCAGAAAATGGTGTTACATATTATGTGACAGCCAATCAGATCCCTGGAACAGAGTGGATGCTGATATGCTCGGTATCAAAGAGCGATGTACTCGCATCACTTAACAGATTTCAGATCATCTGCTTCATCCTCATGATCATTGCGGTATTCAATATTTCACTGGCACTTTATATACTTATGAAGAGACTCGTGTCCAAGCCGGTAGGAAATCTCACAGCCAATATCACAAGGATCACCAATGGCGACTTCACCGTGGATATACCTGAGGGCGGAGACGATGAGATAGGTCTTATGAACAACAACATGAGAGCCTTTGTCAGCCATATGCGCGGGACTCTCGGCAACATCAAGAACGAGACGGAGAGGCTTGCTGAGGAGGCTGAGAACAGCAAGGATGCTTCAGGCAAGCTCAATATACAGGCAAGTGAGCAGTCCACCAATATGGGCCAGATAAGAGATGCCATGAATGGAATGGCGAGTGCTGTTTCGGAGCTTGCCAATAATGCAACCGAGCTTGCCACAGAGGTTGCGGTTCTCATGGAGCAGGGAAATGAAGCGAGTGAGACGGTAAAGAAACTGGTCGGCAAGGCCCAAAACGGTCAGCGCGACATGGAAGTTGTTCAGAGCGGTATGGAAAAGATATCCGCATCCATGAGCGACATGAATACGGATGTACAGGCTGTAGGTGAGTCGGCACAGAAGATCAATTCCATCATCGAGATCATAAACTCGATTGCATCTCAGACGAACCTGCTTTCACTAAATGCGTCAATTGAGGCTGCCCGTGCCGGAGAGGCAGGAAAAGGATTTGCTGTTGTTGCTCAGGAGATCGGCCAGCTGGCAAGTAACTCGGCAGAATCCACTACAGAGATCGGCAAGATCATTAACGAGATCACACAGCAGATAAAATCACTCTCCGATAAATCGCAGGCCAATATGGATGAGATCACTGCAAGTTCAGAAGCTGTCCAGACAGCCGGCAAGACATTCGAGGAGATATTCTCAAGTCTTGATGATACCAGCACAACTGTTCAGCAGATGATAGACAAGATCGGCAATGTTGATACGATAGCAACATCTGTTGCGGCGATTTCCGAGGAGCAGAGCGCAAGTACGCAGGAGGTAACTGCGACCACGGACAACCTGGCAGTCAGTGCCCGGGAAGTTGCTACAGAGAGCCAGGGAGTTGATGACAGCGCTACGACGGTTTCGTCTTCAGCTGCAACCATTGAAGATTTTGTGCGTGACTTTAAAATATAAAAAATGCCAGTCAGGAAAGGAGGCGACACATGTATATCTTGATGCAGTGCTCGGATAACAGCGGAATGCTCAACACTGAAATATGTACATTCTATGGGATACGATATGTTCCAAGATTCAGATCGGCAATGATCTCTACGGAGCATTTGAATCACGACTATGTTATTCCAATGACTCCGCAGGACTATGAGGCTGCGGTTAAGCAGATCAACGAAGCGATGAAAGCCCATGCGCACATGATAACCATTGAGAAGGGTATTGTGTGCCGCGGACGAAAGGGCGAGATCAGAAACGTTGAACCGCAAAAGCTTACGATAGTTTCAGTCTGATATATGGACATGTATTTAAAGGGTGTGGCATTTGAAATGTCACACCCTTTTTGATAAAGTGATGATTGCATAAATTGCATCATTATATACGGAGGGAGGAAGTTATGGCTGAATATTATCAGTTGACCGAAGCTGCTCTTGATGATTTTGGTCCGCTCTTTACTGAGGACGCACTTACAGAATTTAAGACGGATCCGGAGATCCTGGCAGTAGGAGCGGGAGATGAGGGCGTAGCCTGCGCCGTGATGCTCATAAAAGTTACGGAGTATATACTGCACATTACCTATATTTATGTCTCGGAGACAAAAAGGAGAAAAGGAATTGCAACAGGTCTTTTAAACCTTGCCCAGGATATGGCTTTTAATGAAGAAAAGCCGCTTCTGGCCTATTTCAGTGCAGGGAGTGAGGATGAGGCGATATACAGACTCTTCAGGACAAGCGATGCCTTTGCGGTCAGCGAAACAGGAGACAGGATATACAGGTCGTCCATGGATGCGCTTGCAAATGCTAAAAAGTGGCTTTCTGAAAAGGATGTCAAGTATGTGGTTACCCGCTTTTTGGAGCTTCCTGAGCAGGAGAGGGAGAGCTTTCTTCAAAAATGCAGCAGAAAGAATGAGGCATATATCGATCCCTATGAGAAAGATTTTTTGCCTGTGCTCTGTCTTGCCGCTAAGGACGCAGATGAGATAAAAGCCGCGGTATTTATTACGCAGACGGGCGATGAGATTTCAGTCCGCTATGTCTACAGTGAGAATCCAATGGCGCTTCGAAAGCTTTTTGGCGAAGCGGCATCTGCGGCGTCAAAGCTTTCGGATAAGATAAAGACCATAAAGATAGCAACAGTGAATGATGAGTCAGAGAAGATGCTAAAGAAGGTATTTCCGGGTGCTGAACAGGTAGGAGCCTTCTACGTGGCATCAATGGATCTTTCAGTTTAAGGAGGCCAGAAAATGAATGAGCTTCTAAAGCAGCAAATGAGAAGTATACATAAAGAAGACCTTGTGGCGAGTATCTGGCAGGCAAGTGAGTACTCACATCAGCTCGACCAGCAGCTGAGGGAACAGGGAGTAGGTACCACACAGACGGTAAAGCAGTTTATTGAGACGCCGACGTCGCTGTTTATAAGAAAGTATGACTATATGCAGCGCACAGAGGAAGTAGACCATACTGCAAGGACGGTTGGCCTTAATGAGTACAGAGGCGGTCTTACCAGGGCAAATGAAACTGCAACTGCCGGAAAAGAACTGTCTAAGGAGCAGAAGAAGGCCCTGGAAAAGGAAAAAGCTGTCGTGGTCCATGAGGCAGCAATGAACAGCGACAGACAGCAGAGAATCCGTGAAAACGGCAAGATTGTTCTCTCCAGAAAAGGGCTTGCCGAGGAAAAGAGGCTTCTTGTTGAAAAGCTTGATGCAATAGACCAGTCACTTAAGGCGGCAATGGAGGATAAGTCACTTACAGATGAGAGAAAGCTAAAGATCCGGATAGAAGCCATGAAGGACAGGATAGATGAATATGACACCTATGCGCATCTTCTTCCTATGGGAACCAAGGAGCGACTCAATGCTCTTAAGACGAAAGAATCGCTGGGAATTGAGTTAAGGGACCTCAAGAAGGACCTTGAGATATGTACGCTTGACAGGACGGATTCCAAGGAGGCCGACAGGCTAAGGAGCAGCAAAAAGACCCATGCATTTTATGATGTGTTCCGGTCGGTAGTTCATTCCAAGCATTCGCTGTTCCATCCGGATACCTCACTGTCAAGGGAGGATGCCGAGTATTATGATGAGAAAAACAAAAAGGTCTTCATGAATAAAGGAAGGGCCTTCTTTGGAGGCACAAAGCCGATGTATTTCTACAAGGAGGCGGGCGAAGGCGGTAAGGACTGGCTGTACAAGGAGGCTGTCGACTGCCTGGGCAACAGGACGCCGGAGAGGGCATACATGACAGAGGCTGCCTCCAGACTGCAGAGATTTATCTGTGGGGATGAGCACAGTATTCCGGTATTTGTTGCCAGGAATAAGAAAGGGGAAGCTATAGGAACATTTCAGGAGCAGGTTAAGACCATGAAAAATCCTACGGTTGACCTCTTCAAGTGGCAGAAGAAGGCTATAGATTCAAAGGATCCTGATAGGGTTCTTGAATCTGCACCTGTTCTTGAGGACTCTGTCACAAGGCAGATAATGAGAGAACACACTCTGGACTGGCTGCTCTGCAACTTTGATACCAAGGGAGAGAATTTCCTGCAGAAGGAAGACGGAAGCCTTGTGTCGATCGATAAGGAGGCATCTTTTTCCAAGATCAATGATTCGAGGGCTGCCAAAATGGACAGAAAGGTAGTACTTCATAAGAATGATACTATTTATAATGTTCTGTTTTCTGAGTTTGTAGAAAGAAAGACGATCCTGGTGCCGCAGCACCTTGATTTTGATTCGGTTGAGGAGCATATCATTAAGATAGAGAACCTGACCAGGGAGCAGTACCTTAACATGTTTGATGACTATCTGACGTTCAAGTACGGGGAAAAGGGGACACAACAAAAGCCTAACGAAAAGCGGGCTCAGTTTGAGGCCAAGATCCTTGAAAGAAAGGAAAATCTGCGGGAAGAATACGGGAAATTCTTTGGCTCTCTCCTGAAAGAGCGATACAAATTTATTGAGGATAACAGTGATGCTGCACACGACTTTGATGAACATTACAAGATGAATGAGCATTATAGAATCACTCCGACAGGTGACTGGATTTATGTCTTCCCGTCAAAAAGGGTACTTGATAATCAATGAAAACATCGGTAATATGTTGTAAGTGATATCTATAGATAAAGATACGAGGAGTAACAGTTATGTCAGAAGTTTACAATCACCATGCGGTGGAAAAGAAATGGCAGAAGGTCTGGGATGATGAGAAGGCCTTTGCTGCTAAAAATGATTATACCAAGCCAAAATATTATGCGCTCGTTGAGTTCCCTTATCCGTCGGGACAGGGACTTCATGTGGGACATCCGCGTCCCTATACAGCACTTGATATTGTAGCGAGAAAGCGAAGGATGCAGGGATACAACGTCCTTTATCCTATGGGGTGGGATGCCTTTGGACTTCCGACAGAGAACTATGCGATCAAGAACCATATACATCCCAAGATCGTGACCGAGAACAATGTCAAGAGATTCAAGGATCAGCTCCATTCACTCGGATATTCTTTTGATTGGGACAGAGAGATCAATACGACTGATCCCGGGTACTATCACTGGACACAGTGGATATTCAGAAAGCTCTTTGAAGAGGGACTTGCATACAAGAAGGAGATGCCTATCAACTGGTGCACTTCCTGTAAGGTAGGACTTGCCAACGAGGAAGTTGTCAACGGCGTCTGCGAGAGATGCGGAAGCCCCGTTGTGCGCAAGGTAAAGAGCGAGTGGATGCTCAAGATCACTGAGTATGCCGACAAACTCATAGACGGCCTGGATACTGTTGACTACATTGAGAGAGTCAAGGTATCACAGAAGAACTGGATCGGACGTTCAACAGGTGCGGAAGTTGATTTCGCGATCGCAGGAACTGAGGATAAACTCACAGTATACACTACAAGGTGTGATACGCTCTTTGGCGCAACCTACATGGTTGTTTCCCCTGAGCACCCTTATCTTGATAAATATAAGGACAGGATCAATAACTTTGACGCTATCCTTGCATATCGCGAGGAGGCTGCCAAGAAATCTGACTTTGAGAGATCAGAGCTTGCCAAGGACAAGACAGGCGTATGCGTAGACGGTCTTTTGGCAATCAATCCGGTTACTGACGAAGAAATCCCGATATGGGTTTCCGATTATGTACTTATGAGCTACGGAACAGGTGCGATCATGGCGGTTCCGGGACATGATGACAGAGACTGGGAGTTCGCCAAGAAGTTCGGACTTCCTATAATACAGGTTGTAGCCAAGGACGGTGAGGAAGTCGATATCAACGAAGCTGCATTTACCGATGTGGCAACGGGCGTCCTTGTAAACTCCGGATTTATAACAGGCCTTTCCGTTGAGGATGCCAAGACTAAGATGATAGAGTTCCTTGAGGAGAAAAAGATTGGTCACGCCAAGGTCAACTACAAGCTTCGTGACTGGGTATTCTCCCGCCAGAGATACTGGGGTGAGCCTATTCCTATCGTTCACTGCGACAAGTGCGGATTTGTTTCACTTCCTGAGTCAGAGCTTCCGCTTCTTCTTCCTGAAGTTGAGAGCTATGAGCCTACGGATAACGGCGAGTCACCTCTGGCAGCAATGACGGACTGGGTTAATACTACATGTCCATGCTGCGGTGGACCTGCCAAGAGAGAGACGGACACAATGCCACAGTGGGCAGGTTCCTCATGGTACTTCCTCAGATACTGTGATCCTACCAACGACAAGGAGCTTGCAAGCAAAGAGGCTCTTAAATACTGGATGCCGGTTGACTGGTACAACGGAGGAATGGAGCATACAACCCTCCATCTTCTCTACTCAAGATTCTGGCACAAATTCCTCTATGATCAGGGCGTAGTAACTACTCCCGAGCCTTATCAGAAGAGAACATCCCACGGCATGATCCTTGGAGAGAACGGCGAGAAGATGAGTAAGTCCAGGGGCAATGTGGTAAATCCCGATGACATCGTAAGGGACTACGGCGCAGATACGCTTCGTACCTATGAGATGTTCATTGGTGCCTTCGATCTTGCCGCAAGCTGGTCAGAGGACGGAGTCAAGGGCTGCAGAAGGTTCCTTGACAGAGTATGGAAGCTTCAGGATATCATGACACAGGATACCGGTTATTCCAAAGACCTTGAAGTGCTCATGCACCAGACAATCCAGAAGGTTTCAAATGACTTTGAGAATCTTAAATACAACACGGCGATTGCGGCTATGATGGCTCTCATCAATGAGTTCTACAAAAAGAATTCGGTTACGAGAGACGAATACAAGACCCTAATAACCCTGCTTAATCCTGTAGCACCTCACATCACAGAGGAGATATGGGAAGCAATCGGTTGCGAGGGAAGGATTTACCAGCAGAAGTGGCCTGAGTTTGATCCTGCCAAGACGGTTATGAGTACTGTTGAGATAGCAGTACAGATAAACGGCAAGGTGAAGGCAACGCTTGAGATCGACAAAAACGACCCCAAGGAGCAGGTAATAGAAGCCGGCAAGAAGGTGATCGCCGATAAGCTTGAGGGAAAGAGCATAGTAAAAGAGATCTATGTCCCGGGAAGAATTGTGAATATTGTAGTAAAGTAAATATATGACTTTACATTAAGGGGGCTGTGAAATAATCAGTCCATGAAAAAAAGGGAGCTGGAAAAAATGATTTCTCATTTTTTCACAGCCCCTTTTTTGTTAAAGCCGCGGGCGCAAGATATCGATTACAGGTAAAGGTCCCGCAGCATATTTATCATGATCCTGCGGTCGGACATATACTGCCTGATCAGCCTGTCGCTGTAGTTCTTGAAGGCATGGCACATCTGGGGATGCGTGAAGGTAAAGGATATAAAGGGCGGTGCGGTTCTTGTTATCCTGACCTGTTCATCACTGATGATGAGCTGCATATTTGAAAAGGGTGTCTGCGGCAAAGCCACCAGTCTGTAACCGGGGCGGCTGTTCATTATGCTTATTATATTGCCGATGTGCTTTTTGTATTGGTCTTTCGTGTAGAATATTCCATCTGCTTCTGGAACTGCTTCAACTTTTGCCGGGGATTTCTCAAGCATGTCAGGGCTGCACAGGGGGACACATTCAAAGACTCTTCTGTTCTTCAGTGCCCTGGAGAGATTGTTGTAGTCGTTCCATATGTTCATGAACTGAGGGCTGTCAAAGGCTTCTGCAACAGATTCAGGCATGGACATTATGGAAAGAGCAGGCTGAATTATGCGAAGATCCTCAGAACCTGCAAAATCTGTAATGCTTGCAGAGCCGGCAGGCAGAATTTCCACCAGAGGTTTTGAGTATGAGAGCATTGTGTCAAACTGGTTCTGCATGAAACTAAGGTAGGGCTCCTCTGCGTAGTAGTAAAACAGGCCTGTCTTTTCCGTTCCGGAGACAAGGTTTGCGTTAATGCAGGCCCTGCCGGGATTAAGGAAAAGAGTCTGTGTGAACAGTGCACCTGAAGGAAGAGTGCAGTAGTAGGGGGTTATCGTTCCCGACATATAAAGGGGAAGCCAGGCAATAATGGCACTGTTCATCTCCTCGTAGCTCCGGTCGACGTTGTGGATTATGTGTATCCTGGTGCCATTTATTACGCAGGCTTTCATCAGTGCTGTCCACTTGGAAAGAAAGGTTGAATCCTCTGTCATCCAGTCCATGCTCTGGTTGGAGAAAAGAAAAAGCTCTTTTGCCTTGGTTCTTACTGCAGTCGACAGAAATCTTATGACTGCACTGCACAGGCCCTTTGAACCTTCGTACAGTTTTTTGCCGGTGTCCTCAGATTCATCCATCAGGATATCCAGCCGGGCAGAAGGCTCAATATTGCTTGGAGGGGTAAAGGCCTCAAAGGCAGTAAGGAGCTTTTCTGTTGATGTCACACCCATAGCCTGATTAAGCTCATCGGCGTAGAGCCATCTGTAAAACAGTGATTCGTTAATCATCTCAGGTATTGTATCCATAAGGACAGAAAGATCGGAGATCCTGCCGGTGGCCTCGATCTGCTTGAAGATAATCGAGGACAGAAGCTCCGCCACTTCAGGGTTGTTTATGGGAGAGCGCAGGCCGGATCTGTATCTGCTGATGAGTGAGGGGTCCACGTATGCCTTGCGGCTCAGCGTTATATTGGACATTCCTGCCAGATCCATCACATCATTGAATCTTGCGCCGAATTTTTTTCGTGAGGATCTGCCTACGACGGCCTTTGAGTTATCTCTGCTCCGGGATCCGGAGGACTTTGCGACAATGGGCTGGTCCTTGAAAAGCCAGCCGGTCAGGTCTGACTTTATACTCTCGGGAGGCCGGGCAGTACTTGTACCTATATGGGAGCACAGAGCTTCTGTCTTCTTTTCGGTTTCGCAGTACAGGCAAAGACCATTCACAATCTTGCCTACGGTGACAGAACCCCGGGATGGGATCCGGCTTCCCTTCGTAAATCTGCTAAGGGAAGATGAGTCAAGCTTCGAGTACTCTGACAGCTGCCTGTTATTGACATTCAAGATCTTCATTATCTCTGTTAATCTGTCTGCAAACATGAGATTCCCTCCTGCTTTTCTCCGGTTGTTTATTTTTTTTTAAGATAGTTTCCTTTTTATTAATATTGCCACAAATAATTGACAATGACATATTATCTTGGCAATATTTTTATTTCATTATTTATGAGATAATTGAAATAGCAAACATTTTTACTTTTAATATGGAGATACTGATTATGGTATGTGGTAATTGTGGCTTTGAAATAAGAGAAGGGTCAAAGTATTGCACCCAGTGCGGTGCGCCGGTGGCTATTAATCCGCTGCCCTATGTTGAACAAAAGCAGACCTTTGTGGTAAGAAAAATGCCGATTGTTGTCATAATTGTACTTACCCTGGGATTTTTCATAAGCGGTCTCTTTATGGAAGAGGGCAGCATGAATGTGGCAGCAGCTGTATCCTGTGTTCCGGGAATAGTACTTTTGTGCCTCATCTATAAGCTGGATAACATAGAGCCGGAGCCGGTTGGCCTTCTGGTGAAGCTCTTCCTGGCGGGAGGATTTGTTGCAACCATTGCGGCCATGCTCATTGAGATGGTGCTGGACGGGTTTATCAGCATTTTCTTTTCCGACAATGTGCTGCTTTACTGTTTTGCTCAGGCCTTCATACTGGCGGCTGCCACCGAGGAGCTGTGTAAATATGGCTGTCTTAAGTTCCTTACCTGGAAGCATCCGGCATTTAATTACCGCTTTGATGGTGTTGTATACAGTACAGCTGTGGCCATCGGCTTCGATGTGATTGAGAACCTTTTGTACCTGGTTGACTCGACAGCGGACACTGCCTTTATCAGGGCGGCTTTTCCGGGGCACTGCGTGTTTGGAATATACATGGGATATTACTACGGCCAGGCCAAGACACTGGAGCTTAGCGGTGATGTGAAGGGTGCCAAAGCCATGAGGAAAAAGGGTGTTCTCACAGCCATAATGATCCATGGCTTTTATGACTTCATCTGCTTCATCGGAGAATATCCTGAATCAGAGCTTTTGCAGATACTGATAAGTATCGGACTGGTGCTTCTCATGGTTGTACTCAATGTGACAGCCTATAAGAACATCAAGAAGTTCGCCTATAATGATACACCGGTCTGACGGAAATAAACGATACAAACATATAACATGGCACAAATGCCGTAATATAAAAACTGGAGGAAAATGATATGGCAAATAATGACAGAGTTTCAAAAGCTTTAGAGAATGTGATAATTGCACTTCAGGAGCTGAAGGATGCGTGGGATGAGCAGCAGGCAGCCTTTGTACCCCAGGTGATCATTTCCGATGCGCCTCCTGTAGAGGTGGCAGCAGCTGCACCTGAACCTGCACCAGAACCGGCTCCATTCAAACCTGAACCTGCACCTGCATCAACGGGTCCGCTTCAATTTACACCGGGACCGGTACCATTGACACCGCCTGTCGCTGCTCCTGTACCTCCGACCCCGGCATCACCTGGTGTTTCATTTTCCGAGGCACAGCCTGCAGCACCCCTTCCTCCGGAGCCCTCAGCAAATGCCGGGAGGAAGTGCCCTCTCTGCGGAGCAGTTGCAGAGCCCACCAGCAAGTTCTGCCTGATGTGTGGCGCTTCCCTTGGAGATCAGCCCGCCCGGATGCAGGCACCTGCCGGGAATGCCCGCTGCAAGAAGTGTGGCGCTGAGCTCATGCCCGGAGACAGATTCTGCATAGGCTGCGGTACACCTGTAAAATGATCACGAGGATGCAGAGATATGATGAGGAGGTCTTAACATGTTTTGTATCAATTGTGGAACACAGCTTCCTGATGGAAGCAGGTTTTGTAATATGTGCGGTGCCCAGCTGCCGGAGAGGACAGGAGCACCACAGGCACCGGGGCGGATGGCACCTCCGGTATACACACAGCCGGTGCAGGCCCAGCAGATACCTCTTCAAGTGCAGGGGAATCTCATACTTGAGGCGGGTCAGTTTACAAGATACATGGGGGACAAGGCAATTGGTGTTGTCACCGGGCAGGGCTTTGTGGATGTCTATGACGACAGGATTGAATTCAGAAAGACTTCCGGTGAGCAGTGGGGCTGTGCGGCAAATCCCATTGTGGGTGTGCTGGTTGCCAAGCACGACAAGAAAAAACATCCGATGGATACCTACTATTTCAGGGATCTGAAGTCCATAAAATCAGGAAAATACAGCGGAATGATTCCGACCTTTATCCTGGAATTCAAGTCCGGAAAGCCGATTTCTTTTGCCAAGACAGCAAAGTCCAAGGCTCCTTCCGAGGTCATAGAGATTGTTAAGAGATATATTTATTGAGAGGATTCGGACGCAGACAGTTATCCGGTATTAGTATGGAGGAAAACATAATGAGCATTTTTGGAAAAAGAATTGTAACAGCAATGGCTATGGCAGCAGTTCTGGCTGTTTCAGCACTGCCTATTACAGCATCTGCCCAGGTGCAGGAGAGACCTCCGGAGATACCGGAGGGTGAGCTCATTAAACAGCCTGAAATACCGGGCTCCTGGCAGGGAGATGGTGCCCAGAAGCCTCAGGGATCTGATTTTACATGGGTCTATGATGTGACAAACATTTTTGATGTTCCGGAAGGTGCCACTGTGCTTCATAAGAAAGAACAGGTCAAAGGCCCCTGGAAGGTATTTCTGGTTGGTGAACCATCAGACTATTTCTGCTTCTATAATACCTGCAACATCAACATAAATGACGGCGTGGGAGACAACGTCTATCTTGTGGCGGACTGGTACAGGCAGACTCTGGTAAACAGGCAGACAGGTGAGGCTACAATCCTTGACAGCTCAGGGCTTCAGAGTGAAGTTTACGACGGAACCATGACTGCAGGTGCCATATTTGCAGGGGATCTGGACAACAACGATGTAGACAGGTTCATGTTTGCCAGCGGAGACACCATAAAGGATTTCCTTATCGTGAACATGTACCAGATTGGCGACAGACAGTATGGCCTTGGAGTATTCTCAGCAGACAATGCCAAATCACTGGGCAATCTCTATATGACAAGACAGGTTGCAACCTCTGTCGGGACTACAGCTACAACCACTACTGAGACTACTGCAACTACTTCCGGTAGCAGTGACACGGGAGAGGGCAATAAGGCAATCAGCATATCTTTCCGTGACCTGAACTGGTTCTCCGGATACTGGACCTATGAGGATTCCTACAGCAGTGACAGCTTCTATCTTGAGCCGATAAATGATCACCAGGTATACGCTGTGATCGGTGATGAGGCTGCTGCTACCCATTATGGCATTGTCCTTGATGTGGTATCTGACCCGTCGAGGTCAACAATATCTCTCTACTATCCGGATGGTAATCGCTTTGATTCTATAAACGGAACAAATATAAATGGAACTGATGCAATAACTATGTCGGATTACAATGGTGTGCTTTTCAGGACAGATAAGTCCGTCCGGGCACAGGAATACTGGGATCATATAAATGACTTGTTTAAGGGAGCCAATGAGTGGTATGACTAACCGAGGTTTCTTTTCCATAAGAAATAAAAAGAGTGTGGCACTGGCACTTGCCTGCATTATCGGACTGTCCCTCTGTGCCTGCGGGGCAGAGGGTTTTGATGGCGGCAAAAAAGATGATGATACGGAAGTTACCGGTGGAAGTAAGTTTGATCCCATACCGGATGAAGCTTATGAATTCTGGGCCGATGAGGAGAGCGTCAGTCCCTCCTACGCAGACGCAAAATACTGTGCCGTTTCAAAGGGGACACCGTCAGGTCACTGGGAGAGAACGGACCGCAGTCTTATCCTGTCAGGGCAGTCTACAGCCACAAAAGGAGATGTTACAGTAACCGCAGAGCTGTCCGATGATCAAAACGGCTTTGATGACGGCAGGTTTATTTATAATGGTGACGGAGGGGAAAATCTGATCAGGTTTAGTACCTCATTCGTCAGTGAAAGCTATGATCCGGGCGAGGCATGTAATCCATCAATAACGCTTAAATACGAAGAACATAAGAAAAATGCTCCGGGGAAGATTTATGGTGCGGCATATTTTGCTGACGTAAGTACCGGTGATGACATCTTCGGCCAGAGCGTAAAGGTAAGGGAGTACCTGGTTCCCGAGAGAAACTACGGCTCCGGTTACCAGATAATGAGGGGCTTTGGGAAAAACACGGAAAACCGCAGCGGAGGTCACGAGGAAAAGGACGGTTCCGGAGAGACCTTTGTCGATCCCTTGGGATTTATGCCGGTGATGGTGTCTGAAGGTGATAAGGTATGGCTTGTTGTGGATATGATCGACGGTGAGACCTGGCAGGTGGGTATACGCAAGCTCTTTGAGTTTACCTGGGTGCCTGATTCTGATGAATCTGCATATGATGCGGTGGTTGAGGAGGAAGAAGAACATGATGAGAACTCTCCCGAATGGATCCGCAGGGACTATCCCGGAAGGTGGGATCTTACTGATGTAATCTATACCGGTTCCGATGAAGGCACGACCGAGAAAACAGGAGTGACTGCCACCGCAGAGCGCTTCGGAGTGGATGGCCAGAATATGTGCTTTACCTTTAACGGCTGGGAAAAGTACTATATGCCTACCAGCATATTTGACAAGTCATATTATGCAGAGGGTTACTTCTCAGAAATCGTGAAGATATACCCTGATCCGGTGAGCGATAATCCGGCAGGTGAGCCCAGATGTATCTTCTTACTGGCTGATGTAGAGAGAGATTCGGATGGAGCCATAACTACTTTTAAGCCAAAACACTATTTTACTCAGTTCTTATCTGACGGCCCCATAAAAGCCTTTAGCCCGGGTCCCAAAGGCAAGGAGATGAAGTGGCGGGAGTATGAGAAAAAGTCTGACCTGAATTTTGAAGGAAGCTTTCCTGAGGGCAAGGCCGACGGGGAAAAGATATATCTTGTATACGGTGCCAGGGATTCCGTCACCGGAGACTGCTCGCTTTACAACGTATACGAGTACACCTATACAATGGGCCCGATAACAGAGTGGACATACAACCCGCCGGGATACTGATGCTTATGAAGCTTTTTCCATTATTAAACATATTTGATTATGTTCGAAAGGAGTGAAACAGTGGAACAGATACTTGAAAGCCCAATCATACTACTGGTTATCATTGTCCTTGCTGTTATTATCAGCAAAGCCCTTAAGCTGGAAAAAAAATCATCGGTTTCATCATTTGCCTGGTGATTGCCGGCTGGCTGGTACTATATTTTCTGTAGGTGATATCCGGTCCGTGTTTCTATGCACTTTTATTTCTGAAATCTATGGAGGATGGTACGCCGCATGAAAGTGACGCAGGTTGTCAGACATTTTGTAATTTTCATAATATGCTTATTCATACTGCCGCTTTGGGGAATTACAGCGCAGGCTGATTCGGAAAACAATGGCGCGGACGTTCTGGTCATAGGCGTTCCTGCGGACAGATGTCCTGTTTTTTACCTGGATCCTGAGACAAAAGAGACAGTGGGAATAGGCGTTGATCTCATGCGCGCTGCTGCTGAAGAAGCCGGGTACACTGCTGCTTTTAGAGTTATTGCAGAAAAAACAAATAAAGAAGCATTGGATAGTCCTGAATATGACATCATTATGCCCTTTGGCAGTGAAATAAAGAGTTCCTCCGGCAAAGAGACAATAGTAACAGAGAATCTTATACAGACACCATTTACTATGGTGACTAACGGTAATAATAAGCTTCCGGTTTTACATGAAAGCCATATAGGAATGCTCAGTTCCCTGGCAGGAGGAGCAGAAACTGTAAAGCAGCTCTATCCGGGGATAGGGATCACTCTATATGATACGATGCCGGAATGTGTTAAGGCGCTCAGATCAGGCGAAGTAGATGCTTTGCTGCACAATTCTTATGTGTGGAGCTATGTCTTACAGAAACCATCTTATTCAGATCTGAAGGTTCAGCCTGCTACAATGTTTTCCATGGACTTCCGTGCCGGGACACTGGATACACCGGAGGGAAGAGCAGTCATTGACAGGCTTAATACAGGAATTGATAAGCTGACGGATACCCGTAAGCAGGCAATAGTTCTGGATTATACTTCAAGGCGCCTGTATCAATATGACTTTTGGGATTACATCTATGAATACAGATTTATCCTGTTGTCCGGAACAATACTATTTGCATTATTCATCATTGGTATAGTCCACATGCAGAGAAAAGTACATAGGCAGCAGGAAGAAAAGATACGTGAGCTGAAAGAACGGGATCCGCTTACCGGAGTTCTGAATCTGGAAGGCTTTAAGAAGAGGGTTGAAGAACTTTTGCTGGCACATCCCGAGAATCAGTATCTTCTTTCCTTCAGCAATATCAAAAATTTCAAGTTTATCAATGAAAGCATGGGCAGGGAGACCGGAGATGAACTCTTACGTTTTTGGACTCAGAAGTCGACTGCAACCTTCTCTGATGAGGAAGCAATGGGACGAATCACCGGGGACAGATTTGCAGTACTTCGAAAACTTGCTGATGCGGAGCAGATGAGCAGGGATGAAAAAGAAGTTTTTGAGCCGCTTAGGAATTACTTTATAGACAGGGGTAAAGAAATTCAGCTTCAGATATGTACCGGTGTATATGCGATCACTCCGGAAGACCACAAAAACATTGATGTGGACCGCATGCTTGATTATGCCAGAATGGCTGAAAAGAAAGCCAGGGCAACGCTAAAGACTGGATATGAGTTTTACAACCCTGAGCAGTGGGAGAAGGGGAAGCAGATAGTTGATATAAGCGGTCATCTGCCGGCAGCTCTACAGACAGGTGAAATACAGGTATGGTATCAGCCTCAGGTGGATTATACCACTGGCGTGGTAAGTGGGGCAGAAGCTCTGTGTCGCTGGAAACATGCAAAACTCGGCTGGATTTCACCGGGAGTGTTTATCCCGACTTTGGAAGAGACAGGGATGATTTTTGATTTGGACAGCTTCGTATGGGATAAAGTATGTCAGGACCTTCACAGATGGAATCAGGAGGGAAAACGCCGTTCTGTTTCAGTAAACCTTTCCCGTTCAGACATAAGAGAAGATCGGAATATTCCCGGCATTTTCTATGAGCTTATAAAGAAATATGATCTTGACCCGGAACAGCTTCGTATAGAGATAACAGAAACTGCATATGTTGAAAATCCCGGTTTCCTTATCCAAACCACCTCTGAGCTTCGTGAATATGGGTTCCAGGTAGAAATGGACGATTTTGGAAGCGGTTATTCATCACTTCATATGCTCAAGGAAGTCCCTGTTGACCGCATAAAGATGGATCTCCATTTTCTTACAGGAACCGGGGATATGGAAAAAAGCCGAATCATAATTACTCAGGTAATTAAAATGATCGAGCTGCTGGGAATGAAACTGATCGCTGAAGGAGTCGAGACCAAAGCACAGGCTGATTTCCTGAAAGAAAGAGGCTGTCAGGAGATGCAGGGGTATTATTTCTACAAACCAATGCCGGTAGAGGATTTTGAAAAGGCTCAAGGGTAATGGTATGACTTTTTCATAATAATGCGTATAAAGAAGAAAAATTGAGCTGGGAGAGGTGTACGTTGTCGTTATACTGGCCGGGAGTCTTGTCCATACAATACCAAGATTGGTCAATAAAAGACATAACGGGTATTACAAGTACAACAATACTGTCTACTACAACTATTCGGACAACTGGTACTATTACGATGACCTGGGATTCAGACTGGTAAGTGGTCTGCTCTTATGGAAAGGATACTAAAGGCGTTTGTTTTATGGATTCGAAAGGAGATGAATATGTTTAGGATGAAGAATATCTCGAGAATAGCAGTTGTTGTTGCAACTGTAGTGCTTTTTTCCACTCTGGGAAGTATTACGGTTTTTGCATCAGAAGCCAAGACTATGGACTTCTCACAGTTTGTTAATGCACAAAAGACCTATCCCGGTGCCACCAGAGAAGAGCGCTATATGATGGCCGAATACGGTGACAACGATGATCTTGCAATCCTGAAACAGTCAAGACAATATGTCAAGGACCACAATGGCATTGCCCTTGACAGCGAGTTTCTTCATGGCACTCAGATAATGGAGTACAAGAACATGGAGGGTGGATGGAGATATATCGGAACCATCGAAGAGAGAGATATCCTTCAGGACGACTATGACGGTCTGCGCTATACCAACTGCTACATTCTTGAGGACGGGTTCAATGCAGATATTGTTTTTAACTATGGCGTATATTTTAATCCCGCATGGGGGGAATATGGTGCCAACTATGATCAGACGGGCTATGATCCGGTTATCTTCCACGGCAACAATATCCTTGTCGAGGCCAATCCTGACTATGCATACTCATATCCCTTTATAGGGATAAGCGCCACCAGCGACAACGGGGATCAGATCCTGGTCTATCAGTTCACCAAAGCATCGGATGGCCGTGACTATGCCTTTGGCAAGATAATCTGGAATGATGGTGTTGGAACGGAGTACAGATTCATGCTGGCAAGACCATGATGGCGAGGAGAATGAAATATGGACAATGGACAGAGTGTAGACTGGTTGTATTTTCCTGCTTGATCAGGCGATTCATCAGTAAAAGAGGAATTGACAATGACTAAGCACATCATCAGAACAAAACTGACAATATTATTATTCGTGATATTCACCACGATGTTTCTTCTTTCGGCAATACAGGTCAATGCAATGAGCGACGTGGAGCTGTATGGAGGATATTTTCCCGGAAGCTGGAGAATGACAGGAGAATATAAGTGCATAACTCCGGATGAGGTAAACTCAGAGACTGAGGATTATCTTTTATCCATTGAGCTTGTAGACGATGATGATGCAGTTTTTTATTTCAAGGGGAAAGACTCAGGTGAATATGCGGGAGAGGAGACCAGATACACCGTTGAGGTATACGAATTAAAGGAGGTTTATTATCCCGGAGAGGAAATGCTCGATGAAAAGTTCTGCGTCAATTGGGTCTTGTCCGGCGACAGGAGCCCGGGTGCGGTACGCATAAGCGCATGCTTTGCGCAGCCGGTCTTTTCTCAGGATGAAAGCGGTTTGACTTTAGATGTCATAAGCGAGATTCCTATTTTTAATCCTGAAGGTCTTACAGAGTATGTCAGCATTCCGGAAAAAGAAACAGACAGGCTTAAAAAGAATCCGGGAAAACTGGACTCGTACAGGGTGGCGCCGATATGTGCTACATTCCCTGATGTGCCGGAAGATGATGATATAAGGAACTTCTGGCTTGTCTGTGACATCTCAGACAATGCTGACCATCATGTATATCGGATGTGGGAGTTTGAATGGTCGGATGAGGAGTACGTTGTTGAGGCTGCGGATATGAGCTGGGTGCAGGAGACAGGCGGCTACTTTGATGCCGGTACGGGAGTCATAGAATATGTACCGGATGATTATGCAGAGAATAGCCCCGGGGCTACCTTTGGAAAGATTGCTCTGATATTTCTTGTTCCGTTAGCAGTTATTGTTCTTTTAATTGTTCTGATCGTTCGAGCAGTGAAGAAAAAAAAATAAAGGATAAAGGAGTACTTATGTTTTGCACTAATTGTGGTAAAGAGCTTCGTGCCGGAGCGAGGTTCTGTGCATTCTGTGGAGCAAGTGTTCAAGGGGTGGAATGCAATACTCTTTTAGTAACTGTTTCGGCGAATGATCAGTTGCTTAGTATTAAGTTCAATGATCTTGAAGAAGCTGTTTTCGAAGGATGGACTATATCAAGTGACCTTTTTGAAGTTAATCCTGTTGAGCTTAAAATGCCATGGAATATGCTTAGGGCAATGACAAAAGGAGAGATATCTTTCGTTTGTCTTACTCCGGCAGAAATGATAGAAGGATCAAGATTTGCTCAGGCTGCAATGTGTGAAGATGGCACGATACATTTTGAGGTCTGTATGGATAAACAAGGCGGCTATGAGATTCTTTCCCGGGATGGTCTGGACCTTACGACCGCTGTTCATTGGATGACTTCTTACCTGGCTCTTAAAGAGCTTCCACAGGAACTGATAGATTCTCATCAATGAGTTGTTTGTTGTTTTATGGAGGAACTGATATGGTTAAAGGAATTATGAAAAAGTATCTTGTGGCAATTGTCCTTTCGTCTCTGGTTGCCGGAGCAGTTTCGGGCTGCGGAAGCATCCAGGCAAAGAGCCTCGCCGGTTCAGAGGTTCTTGGAAAAACAAGGGCACGCACGGCAAATACTGCATCTGCTGCGACTATGGACAAGACCACGCAGGACAGCATTGCAGCCTCAATGTCTACTACTGAGACGGCCAAGGCTCTGGATTTTGACTGGTTCATAGACAAGGTCTATAACATCAGTGGCGGAGACTATGAAAATGTTGTGGATGCCACATATTCTGACCGCATAGGAGGCGATGAACCATATCTCATAAATGGCGGCTGGAAGTGCTACATGTGCAGTGCTGATGAAGCGGAGATCGGAACATACGAGAGGTATCTCAATGCTGTAATAGATACCGATGGAAAAGATTTTAAGATCACCCTTAACTGGTGGCTCTTCAGAGAAGCATCTCTTCCAAACGGCGAGGAGTTTGAAAAAGGATCTGAGGTGGCAACCGGAAAGTGGGACGCAGCAAAGGGTACAGTTCATACAGTAGCATCTATCGGAAATATTGATTTTATGGATTTCTATATTTCCAAAAACAGGGACGAGGAGTTTGCCATGGGAACTGTTACCTGGTGCTCTGGAGAGGTTGATTATATCGGTCTCATGCGAATGACTCCCCAGAAAGAGGCAGAGATAGATGAGGCAATGATAAAAGCGGACCAGAGGGCCGACAACGTGGAGCTGATAATCGAGAGAGCTAAAAAGCGGACCGGTGCGCCATTTGCTGATGTGGACTGGGATGATGATCACACCATAACCATCCACCTGTATGAGGTGGTGACTGACGGAACAGAGGGTTCTCACACCGCCACCTGGGACTGGTACACAATTGATGTAGACACAATGAAGGGCGAGGATTTCTTTGGAAATCCTTTGGATCTGAGTAAGTAAGAAACTGAGAAGGATATAGGAGATACAGATTCATTCTTGCAAGGCCATGATGGCTGAGAGGTGAAAGAAATATGGACAATGCGCGTACTTTTAAATTGATGGAAGATGCCGGAAAATATGCAGCAGGATTTAGTGAAAAATGGAGATTTAAGGATGAGGATGAGATTTATGATTCATCCTTTATGATCTTTTCCTGTAGCGAAAATGATGCTGCTCAAGGGCTGGATCCGGATGATGATGACAGTTATTATATTGTATCTTCAGAAGGGGTGATAGGTCTTACAGATGATAATGGTCAGAGTGTAGACTGGATGTATTTTCCTGCTTGAATTTATTACTGTGGTACTCGATGTAAATAATGTTACACATGTTGACTACTATAGGTATTGAAGGCGGATTGATGAAAGGAAGCTGGAATATATGAAAGTATATGAAAAAGTATTATCCATAGCAGTTATGGCATCCTTACTGGGAGGATGCGCAGCGTCATCATCCTTGGAATACTCTTCTTCAGAAAGCAGCAAAATGGCTGAAAGAGAAGATATATCACAGGAAAGCAGCGGATCGCCGGAAGAAGATGTGAAGGAATCGGAAAGTGAGGATGTGGCTGGCAGCGAGGGCGCCGGAGAGGACATAGATTATACTACAGGGTCACCATGGCTTTGCAGCTTGCTGGATAGCAATATAACTGACAATACTCAGAAACCGGATCTGAAGGATGATTTTTTCCTTGCATGTAATCTGGAATACCTTCAGAGCATACAGTATCCTGAAGGCTATAGCGCTTATGGAACCATGGAAGCTGCTACAATACAGACGCGGGAAGATATAGCGGATCTTTTCACTGGCAATACAGAAGCTATGAGCCATGATGCCCAGCTGGCACTTAATCTTTATTCTCTATACATGGACTGGGACAGCCGTAACGCAGTCGGAGTCGCTCCTCTTAAGGAGATGGTCGATGCTGTGGAAGCGATAGATTCAATCGATGCAATGAGTGACTACCTGTCGGACACACCTTTGGAAGATCAGTTGTATAAGCTTTACTCTTTTGATACCACAGCGGATCTGGATGATTCGTCTGTCTGTATTCTGAGTATTAAGCCGCCAAAGCTATTACTTGATGACTCAGATGAATATAAGGAGCTTACTTCACTGGGACAGGTGAAAAAAGAAGCAAAATCTGCTTTGGTATCACGGATTATGTGTAAAATGGGATATACTGAAGAAAATGCAAGGGAAAAGATTGAGAACTGCCTTGCATTTGAGACAAAGCTGTCGTCCCAGATGATTTCTGAGACCGGGAAAAGGGCACCGGATTATATTGATCGAATCAATAATCACTATACCCACGATGAACTGAAAAGAGTTCAGGGCACTGTTCCGGTGCTTGGTTCAATCGAAACAGCTGCAGGATACCCGGAGGCTGATTCTTATCTTTTGCTGGAACCGGATTGGCTTACAAACCTGGACAGTCTGTACACAGATGAAAACCTTTCGGAAATAAAGGATTATCTGATCGTTCGTGGTATTATAAGCAAAGCTGGACTGCTTGACAGGGAATGTTATGACTGGTTGAGGGAATGTTTCAATCAGGTAAATGGAAGTACAGGTGATTTGCCGGTTGAGATTGTTGTTTCTGCTTCAGTTTCAGAAGACCTGAAGTGGCCTGTTGCAAGATTGTACTGTGAGACATATCTTTCCCAGGATGATAAAGACAGAATATCGGATCTTATTGACGAAATAGTGGATGAATATCGCGGAATTCTGGAAGAGGCAGATTTTCTTACTGATACTACAAAGGGAAAAGCTATTGAGAAGCTTGATGCTATTACTAAGGGTGTGCTCTGGCCGGATGACTGGTCAAATTATGAATGCAGTGGGCTTGATATTGCTTCAGCTTCTGATGATGGTAAACTTTGGGAAGCAGAGAGTGCCATCGCAAGATATGATATTGATCAGAAAATTAAAGAATATTCAGAGCCAATTGATAAGGAGAAATGGGAATATCCGCCTACAGTTTTTAACTGTGGTTATGATCCAAGTAAGAACAAAATGATAATCCTTGGTGCTTTTGCCAGAGGGGATATATACAATTCAGAAATGAGTGATGAGGTTCTTTATTCCCGGCTTGGTATTGTGATCGGGCATGAGATTTCACATGCATTTGATTCCACTGGATCTCAGTTTGATAAAGATGGAAATAAAAAGGAGTGGTGGACTGACGAAGACCGGAAAGCTTTTGAGGAGCGCAACAAAAAACTGGAATCATATCTGAACAGTATTACCTTATGGGAAGGCCAGGAGAATAATGGAAAAATACAGACAGGTGAAGCATGTGCTGATATGGGTGGAGTGAAATGCATGCTGCGTCTGGCGTCAAAGATGAAAGATTTTGATTATGATGAATTCTACAGATCCTTTGCAAATCTATGGGCATCCAAAGGGGCATTTAATTTTGTTTATTACTATTTGACAGATGAGCATCCGATGTCATATCTACGCGTCAATGTCCCTTTGCAGCAGTATGATGAGTTTCTTGATTTTTATGACATCAAAGAGGGTGACGGGATGTACCTTTCACCGGAAAACAGGGTGACCATCTGGTAGATAAAAACAGCATTGCAGCAGCTTTGTTTATTATTTCTTTAAACATTTTCTGATTTTTTTAATATTTCCATGAATAACTGGCAATGACAAATGAATCTGGCAACGTTTTTTGGCAAGTGCTTATGATACAATTAAAACAACAATGTATTTCTTTTTGGTATGTAAAGGAGGATTTGTTATGGTTATAAAGCTTAGAAGATCCATATCTGTTGCACTGGCTGTTATGCTGATGCTTGCTGCAGTCTGTATTTCGCTTCCCATAAAATCCTATGCGGCCTATTCCATCAGGGATTATCTGGGTAAATGGGAAGGTGAGTACACGGGACATGAGGGCAGCATTAATGTTATGCGGCATTTTATCCTGATACTCAATGACTATTCAGCAAACTCCGACGGAACCTATGAAGTTAAGGGGACACTTTCTTTTTCTGCCTCCCATGATTCGGCACAGGCAGCAATATCTTCGGAAAAGGGTTCCTATTACATAAAGGGTACTGCCGATCCTGCCACCGGAAAAATCAGTTCGATGTGCGGATATGAATGGATAGATCATCCCAGTGACTTTAGCTATATCACCTTCAACGGAAAGTTCAAAAATGCAAAAAGAATTGAGGGAAGAACCGACAATGACATATTCTACTGCGACAAAATTTCATCAATTTCTTCCTCGACATCTGTAATCATGACCCTCAAGGGATTGACAAGTACAACAAATCTGTTAAAGGCAACAGCTACGTTTAAGAAGGGATCAACAAATATCTGTACAATAGTTGCCTGCGACCCTTCATCCTGGGGCGGAGAGCAGTACGGTAATGCTGATCTTGTACAGGGCAGCAAGGTAATAAGAACCAGCAAAACAGGAGCATTTGTAGATGTTGTTCCGGGACAGGAGTTGTCAGCAGGTACTGCTGTTAAAGTGGTATTTAAGGATGCATCAGGCAACGCCAAAAAGACCGTTACCATCAAGCTCAATATCACAAAACAAACCAAGACACTGACAAAACCCGCTAAAACAACAATAACCGACTGCGTTGTAACCTATGGTAAAAATTCGACAGTCAGGGTTTATTGGAAAAAGAAAAACTGTAGCGGATATCAGGTACAGATTGCAACCAACAAGAAATTCACAAAGAAGTCAATAAAGGGCACATCATCCGTTACCGGTCAGAAAAACAATTATGTAAGGATAGACCAGGTACCTAATAAAACTACAGTATATTTCCGTATTCGCTGCTTCAACAAGAGCGGTAGCAAATATAAGTACAGCGACTGGAGTGTTGTAAGAGGTATAGCGGTTCATTAAAACTGTATGTAGTTTTATTTTAGATACAGGAGGAAAACATATGAAACTGTTTAAAAAGACTGTTGCGCTTATTCTTATTGCTTTTCTGGGGTTTGCTCCAGTTGCCGGAGTAACTTTTGCACCACCTCTTACCGTCTATGCTGCTTCACCATCTCTGTCAGCGAAATCGCTCACAATTAAAGTGGGACAGACCAAGACACTTAAGCTAAATAACGGAAATGCTCTAAAATGGGGGCAGACAGAAGATTTCATTAAGCTGAGCAAAAAAGGAAACTCCATTAACACCATTACCGTGAAGGGGCTCAAAAAAGGTACCTGCATTATTGGCTGCATGCTAAAAAGTGGGAAGATCCTATACTGCCAAGTGAAGGTAACAGCTGCATCCTCATCAAAGTCATCCGGCTCATCAACCAACAGCTCAAGCAACAGTGCCGATAAGAAGATATACAACAAGATTATTGCCATGAAAAAAAAGTACCCTGAGGGCAGCAGGTATGATGAGAGAAACACCTACAGAGGCTATTCAGCCTGCCAGGCCTTTGCATATCTTATGAGTGACACGGCTTTTGGGAAAAATAAGCCTTATTACAGGCATTATGATTTTGGAGCACTAAGAACCGGAGATATCATCTATCAGGTTCCGGGATCAAGGCTAAGCGATGGTTCTTATACAACGACAACACATGCGTTGGTAGTCCTTAAGGTAGACTACAAGAAGGATGAGCTGGTTCTGTGTGAAGGCAACTACATGGGCAAGGCACACTGGGGCAGCAAGTACAGCATCTCGGAGTTCGCCCTTGGCGCAGGGGCTTCAGTAACCTCCAGATACCAATACAATGCCAGTCATTCCGTAAAGGCCACAAAGCCATCGGGGACAATGTCCGTCAAATACAGCTACAGCAACGGTATCGGACGTTTTACTGCCAAAAAGCTGTCTAGGAACTGTACCGGTTATCAGTACCTGATTTCTGATGATAAGGGCTTCCCATATAATCGCACCCAGACCTTCTATACCAAAGATAACTATATGCAGTTTCGTGGAACTGAAAGCATATGGGCATCAAATGCTCAGAACCATGTTGCGTACCTGAAGGTAAGGGCAATAAACACTAAGGGCGGTTATGTAAGCTACGGCAAGTGGTCTTCAGTAAGAACCATCAGATAGTCATGACAAGCGAAGGCCTTTGCTTGGAATAATCATAAACACTCCATGGGGGTAACATTTAAACAATAGGGGGATATATCAGTGTTCTGTCCAAACTGTGGAAGTGAAATAAGAGAAGGGGCGAAGTTTTGCAAGTCCTGCGGAGCGCCTGTTGAAAGTAATGATAGTACAGAAAGTGCCGCGAAGGTGATGTATGCCGGGACGATGCCCATACCAACAGATGATCCCGACTACTACGATGACCCGTCAATCCCTAAGGGGATGATGAGGAACAGGGAAAAAGATATCCACTGGAATTACAGTCTTGATCTGTCCAGGGATCCCTTCATTCTCACTACAGCCTGTAGGATATTTTTGGCGTCCTGCTTTGCATTTGGCCTTATTATAGCCTGGGCATTTGGATCTTCTATGGGAGAGCCGGAAGAGGCTTTAGTAGTCTTCTTCATAATCTTCCTTGGATTTGGAGGGGGCTTGTCTGTTATCGCGGCCATAGTGTATTACCTTACAATGTCAATTGGGGGATCAATGTATACTGTTGATCACCTGATGACTCCGACACAGATCGAGTACACGCTGCTGGGTAGCCAGTCTGACTATGACAAGCAGAAGAGAGCTAATCTGTTATTGTCCTTTGTGAGTTTTTTTTCCAATGGACTGAGTTCTGCCAGTGTGGGAATTGACACTAACTGGCATATTGTGTCGGAGTACAAAGATGTGAGGAAGATTATTGCAAACAATGATAAAGGGGTAATCAGATTAAAGCACAGGATAATAAAGAACCGTATCTATACGGAACCCCAGCAGTATGAATTCGTTTTGAACTATCTGACAAGCCACTGTCAGAATGCAAAAGTGGTAACGTTATGATAAAAAGGGGGCGGGGTGAAGCGTCACCCCGCCCCTTCCTTATTAGCTTTTTAAAGGAGTTTGTAGAGAATTACATGTCCGATAATGGGAACCTTCTTTGAACCGATTATTTTTACGGTTACCGTGCTACCGGCTTTTGCTTCCGGATCAAAAACGGATACGAAGTTAAGTTTATTGCCGGCCTTTAGATCAAAGCCATAGCCCAGCTTTTTCAGTGAGGAAACCTTGGTGACAACAAACCGGGCTGTCTTGTCTTTTAAATCCTTGCCGGCTTTCAGGTCTGCCTCAAGGTCCTCCGCACTTTCGTAATCAACTGTTTTCTTGGTTATGGCGCCTTTGATTTTAACATTAAAAGTAAAGGTTTTACTTATGGTCTTTGACTTTAAAAGAGTGATTGATGCCTTGACCTTTACCTTGACGTTCTGGTCACCCTTTTGCATCTTGTTGGACAGGGCCTTTACAGTGATGGTGCCGTCGGACTTGGTTGTAATTTTGAGATTCTTATTGGAGGCAGTAACTGTAAATTTGACCTTGGCATTTTTCTTAAGGTTCTTGAGGACCAACTTCTTGACCGACCCCGGTGCCAGAGTAATAGTCTTCTTGGAAAGACTAATGTCTGATGCTGCCTGTGCCCTGCATGGAACAACCAGGATCATGAGCATTGCCATGCACAGGATAAGGATCAATTTTTTTAAATGTTTCATACTTACATCCCCTTTCAAAACACTACTTTTCATAGCGCTATACTATATAATAATTTTCTCATCTGGATATTGATAAATCCATAAACTCAATATAAAAATTTCGTGATATTATTATTTATAGATGATTTGTAACTCAAGTTCAGAAGTAAAAGTAGCTCAATCCTAGACAACATCTGGGATTGAGCCTTTTTCGTATAAATTATTAGAAATAAATAAACTTATTAAGTAATCATTAAATAATCATTAAACAACAATACTTTTGTGATTTATGATTATTTTTATGATAGTATAACAACTAGAATAAGATTAATAAAACAAAAGTGTGTGATTACTTATATAGATAAGGAGAAAAAATGACAAAGCATTCTGAAAGTATTATTAAAGGCATGAAGGAAGGAATTTTCTGCTTGATGACCGGTTCTATCGTATTTATGGCAAACGGACTCGATGTTAATGCAGAAGATAACCAGCCTGATCCTGCCCCTGTTGAGAATAGCAAGGACGCTCAGACAAACTCATCGGAAGAGACAGCAGAGAATACTGAAGAACAGTCAGCAACATCTGAGGTAACATCAGTTGAAGAAGAGGCATCAGAGGTAATCTCTTTACCTGCAGAGCCATCTGAGTCTTCAGAGCCCGTTACTGTAGAAAATGAGACAGAAACTGTAACTACAACTGAGAACACCTATGTTGAAGAGACTGAGAATGCTGTTGCAACTACACAGGAGACAGTTACAGAGACAACCACAGATCCTGATTCCCTGACCAAGGATACAGAAAATGCCACAGTGACTGAGGATGATACCACCATCACAACTACAGGTGAGTATGTCGAGGAAACCACATCCACAGTTACAGAGTCAACAACTATAGTAGTGACAAACGATTCTGAGCTGGCTGAGGAAATCCAAAATCAGATAGAAGAGCAGGCACTGAATAACACAGAAGATAATAAAATCAAGATTGATGATGTAAAAGAGAGTTATTTTGTAGACGGTGAGAACGGCGAATCTGTAGATATAACCGAGCATGCCGATGAACTCAAAGAAGAGATGGGAGTTTCTGCCATCGAGGATGTTACATTTACAGTTGAGACAACCGATGGAGAGTCCACAGTAAAATATACCGTCGATGAGGAAGAGGGAGAGCAGATCCTTGACAGCGGCGCTAACGAAGCAATCATCGCTGCGGCTCAGAAGAATGGTGCTGATGAGAAAATTAATTATAGCATCAATGACGAAGAAGTAAGTGATGAGAGTCTTAAGGATGATCTTAAACAGTGTGATCTGAACAAGGAAACAGAGTTCACGATCACCACAACAACAAAACCTACAGTTGAGAACGATACACCTGAGGTACAGGTTACTTATAAAGATTCCAAAGGATATACTGTAATCGTAGAGAATGATGATCTGAAGAACGCACTGCAGGAGAATGCAACAGTAGAAGATACAACAACTTCTCATGAGGAGTATAAAGGTCTTACAGAGTATGAGAGCGTAGATGATGAGAACCTGAAAAAAGAGCAGGAGTCTATTGCGGCAATCGGTTACACAAACATCGGAACCGCTGAAGGAAAAACAACTCATACAGAGACTTCCGAAGAGATCACCTGCAATTCTGAGGCAGAGCTGACTCAGGCAAAGGAAAATCTGAAAAAGGATGGATATACATCCTTTAATGAGACATCACAAACTGAAACAGTTGAAGGTGAGTCTGTTGTAACAAAAGACTTTAGCGTCTTTGGCGTGACTACACAGTCTGAGTATGAAAGGATCAGCAAACTTGAAAAGGTTTACGAGAAAGGGCAGGTACTCTATTATGAGAAAGACGAAGAGACCGGCAAGGAGACCTGGTACAAATTAAACAAAACAAACGAAACCTTTACAATACTGGCAAAGCATGGATCAATGGGGCAGCACCAGGAAGAAACAATGGTTATTGTGGAGCCCAATGCTGATGCAGCTTACAATCCAGCTCAGAAAAGATATAACATTGATTTCGGCGCATATATCAATGAGATGAACGGTATATTGGCAACGGAGAAAACCACTAAAAATACTCTGGCCTGGACAGATCAGCAAAAGAATCCATGGTATGGCGATAACAAAATTAATATTACCGCCGGAGGTACCTACTATGTTGATGGCTCACAATGGGGTATTATCCATATTGATAAGAGTATTTCCAAAGATGATGTAAAGATCATACTTTTCGACAGCACGGGCAAGAATGAAACTGTTTATGTGCCTCTGGTTTCAACCAAAGATGATCTTCAGCAGCTTCAGACAGCAAATCATTCAAAACAGGATGTGATTCCTAATATTACATTTGTATCAAATGCTAAAAAGGTACAATTGAAAGCGTATAACAATGTAGGTAATGTTCTTGCTCCGACTTCAAATGTAGATGCAGGAACCTCCCAGTTTGCGGGAACTATTATATGTGATACAATCTCCGGATGGTCTGAGGGACACTGGTATGAGTTTGGATACAAGGGCTACATGTTAGATACCCGTACAAAAGAGACTCAGAGCACAACGACTACAACCTGGACCGTTTCAGGCAACAAGGAAGTTAAAAACTTTGTTGTAACCGGACTCAGAGAAGTTCAGGAAACAGTACAGAAGGCAAAAGTTACCAAGAGCGTTACAACCATTGCGCAGGCATCTATAGACAAGACTATTGCAATCAAGTTCAGTCGTTATAACAAAGAGAGCAGTCATGGTTCATGGACAGAGGTTAAGAACAAAGAAGTTCCGCCTACACCGGACGAGCCTACGCCTGATGAGCCCACAACACCTGATGAGCCCACAACACCGGATGAGCCCACAACACCGGATGAGCCCACAACACCTGATCAGCCAACGACACCTGATCAGCCAACGACACCTGATCAGCCTACAACACCTGATGAGCCCACAACACC
Source organism: uncultured Butyrivibrio sp. (assembly GCA_946536145.1). Classification (GTDB taxonomy): domain Bacteria; phylum Bacillota; class Clostridia; order Lachnospirales; family Lachnospiraceae; genus Butyrivibrio. Next base: position 28,674 of record CAMNEA010000010.1, on the reverse strand, counting down.
TGATCAGCCTACAACACCTGATGAGCCCACAACACCTGATGAGCCCACAACACCTGATCAGCCAACGACACCTGATCAGCCTACAACACCTGATCAGCCTACAACACCTGATCAGCCTACAACACCTGATGTAGTACCGTCTACACCCGAAGTAGTGCCGTCTACACCTGATGTAGTACCGCCTACACCCGTGGTAGTAACACCTACACCTGAGGCTGTAACACCTGCACCTGAAGTTGTACCTACTACAACAAATGAAGTTCCAAGCGCACCGGTTGAGAGCCCTGCTTCATTTGAGATATTACCGTCCATACCGGACGTAGAGCTTGCTGCACCGCAGTCTGTACCGGTTACACCTGATATCATTCCGGATGCACCTGTAGTGGCACCTTTGATAGCAGTTTCTGCACCTGATGTGCCTGTAACACCTGATGTAGTGCCTGCAACACCGGATGACGTGCCTGCTCCATCTGATGATGTGACACCTGCACCCGGCGTAGTAACTCCATCGGAGACTCCTTCAATCCCGACGATCCCAACCGTCATCATAGATGATGATACACCTCTTGCAGCAGAGGTTGCCCAGGTTCTCGGAGCAAGAAGAACTCCCGCTCCTACACCTATGGTTTTAGGCGCAAGAAGAGCAAAGACAGGTGATATGTCAACAAATCCGCTGATAGCAACATTCATGATCATGGGAGCTTCAGCAACAGCACTTGGCATGCTTGGTTCACTTAAGAAAAAGAAATAATATCACGTTTATACATTAAAAAAGATTGTGGTGATACCATTGGTCACTGCAATCTTTTTTTATACCATTGATCTATTGACTTTAACACTTAAAAGCGTTATAGTTTAAAGCGTTACAGTATAAAAATCGGAGGAAAAAAGTATGGTCATCAAAGTGTTATTACTGATTGTTTTCTTTGCTGTTATGCTGACTATCGGCTTTATCTGCAGAAGAAACGCAACAGATGTCAATGGTTTTGTTCTTGGCGGCAGGTCAGTGGGACCCTGGGTTTCAGCATTTGCTTACGGGACATCCTATTTTTCAGCTGTCGTATTTGTCGGGTATGCGGGACAGTTTGGATGGAAATACGGAATAGCAGCCACCTGGGCAGGAATTGGCAATGCGCTTATCGGCTCGCTCCTTGCGTGGGTGATTCTTGGCAGACGTACCAGGATAATGACGCAGCACCTCAACTCAGCCACGATGCCGCAGTTCTTTGCTTCGAGGTTTGGAGGCAAGTCGCTCAAGATATCTGCATCGGTGATAACCTTCATATTCCTGATCCCATATACAGCATCACTGTATAACGGACTTTCCAGGTTATTTGGAATGGCCTTCAATATTGATTATTCAATCTGCGTAATTGTTATGGCAGTACTGACCGGTATATATGTTATAGCCGGCGGATACATGGCAACAGCTATCAACGACTTTGTACAGGGACTTATAATGTTGGTTGGTATCAGCGCGGTTGTGGTATCTGTACTTAACAGCCAGGGAGGATTTCTTGCAGCCCTTGACGGACTTTCCAGGATATCTGATGAAACCGTATCTTCATCACCGGGAGTATTTGCTTCGTTTTTCGGACCTGACCCTGTAAATCTTCTTGGGGTTGTGATTCTTACATCTCTTGGAACATGGGGACTTCCCCAGATGGTTCAGAAGTTCTATGCGATAAAGAGCGAGAAGGCTATATCAAAAGGAACCATAGTATCTACATTTTTCGCTTTTGTTATTGCAGGAGGATGCTATTTCCTTGGCGGATTCGGAAGACTCTTTTCCGACAGGATCGATATTGCAGCCAATGGATACGACTCTGTAATCCCTACAATGCTATCGGGACTTCCTGATTTCCTTATAGCTGTTGTGGTTGTTCTGGTGCTCTCAGCTTCAATGTCCACACTGTCATCACTGGTTCTTACAAGTTCATCCACACTGACACTGGATCTTCTTAAGGGTCATGTGGTTAAGGATATGGATGAAAAGAAGCAGCTCTTTATCATGAGATGCCTCATCGTGGTATTCGTTGCAATCTCGGTTATTATCGCTATAGTCCAGTACAGACAGAACGTGACATTCATTGCGCAGCTCATGGGCGTATCATGGGGAGCTCTTGCAGGAGCATTCCTTGCACCTTTCCTGTATGGTCTTTACTGGAAGGGAACCAGCAAGGCAGGTGTGTGGTGCAGCTTTGTATTCTCTACGGTTGTAATGCTTGCGAATATGTTTGTCAGATCCAGCTTCCCGGCTCTTTTGCAGTCTCCGATAAATGCAGGCGCTTTCTGCATGATAGCCGGCCTTGTGATCGTCCCTGCGGTATCTCTTTTCACAAAGAAACCGGACAAGGCACTTGTTGATGCTGCATTTGCATGCTATGACAAGGAGGTTATGGTTCATCAGAGTACATCTCTTTCGGATGAGGAACTTGCGAGCTGATATAGTTATCGTTGTGAGTCAGTGGGGACGTTACAGTTTGACTCACTTCGAAGAAGCGAGTCAAACTGTAACGTCCCCACTGACTCATATCGTTGTAAAACGGAGGATTTTACGTAAAGAAAGTGAAAACAAAATAAGGATTAAGAAAAAGAGATGCCAAAACTGGTATCTCTTTTTTACTGTTTTTTCATAATTATCACTGTCGATTAATTGTACAATAATACGTGAAGAATCATTAAGTTGTGAGTCAGTGGGGACGTTACAGTTTGACTCACTTTGAAGAAGCGAGTCAAACTGTAACGTCCCCACTGACTCACCAAATTGTTATTGAGGGAAAAGGGGTGTGATTATGAATAAAAAATGCTTCTTATCTGCAATTGTGATGGCTTTTTTTATGCTGACATTGATAAAGATCGATGCTCAGGCAGCCACTATCACCAAAACCGAAGGGGATATCACATGGTCTCTGACTGATAATGGCTTGCTGACTGTAAGCAGGGCATCAAAACCTAATGCAAATCCCGTCACTATTGAACAGTACGCTGACCGGATTGACAAAGTAGTGATCAAAAAAGGTGTCACAAAAATCTGGGATAGGGCCTTTTACAATTCTTCAATGAGAAGTATTACTATTCCGGATTCTGTCACATCTATAGGCGAATATGCTTTTTACAAGTGCGACAATCTCACGAGTATTAAAATTCCGACTTCTGTCAGGACTATTGGCTCCGGGGCTTTTGCTGGTTGCAACAGATTGGAAAGTGTTGATCTTCCACCTGTTAAATCCATTGAAGATTCTCTTTTTGCAGATTGTTCAGGAATGAAGAGTATTACCATTCCTTTAACTGTTACTGTGATAAAATATGGTGCGTTTAAAGATTGCCATGCACTTACCGGCATAAGCCTGCCGAACTCAGTTGTTACAATAGAAAGTTACGCTTTTAGCGGATGTTCTTCAATGACAAAGGCTATTCTTCCGGCGAGATTAAAGACGATCAGCGAATATATGTTTACACATTGCAAGAGCCTTGCAAGTATAGTAATTCCTGCCTCAGTTACGTCTATTGAAGATAGCGCATTTTACAACTGTGTAAGTCTGGAAAGCATAATAATTCCCAATTCAGTAAGAAGCCTTGGAACAGGGGTGTTCAGGGAATGCGAGAATTTAACAGCAGTTACTGTGTCTGATGCATTGCTGGCAGCATCGGAAAACGTCGATGGTATTTTCAGTAATACTCCATGGCTTCTTAACAGAAAGAGATCAGTGAAAGGAAAAGCCGGAGATTTTTCCTATGTATTAAGTAAATCCGGCGTGCTGACAATAAAGGGAAGTGGAGAGTTTTTTAACTACAATAATTTATATGATGGAAATGGCCTCTTAGCAGACTTGTATACTCAGGTTAAAACAATTGTAGTGGACGAAGGTTCAGGAAATGTTGATTTGAGTTCTTTTTGTAACACTCGAGATAGATATCGTAATAAGGATCATACCGGAAAACTTGAAAAGATAGTCAATAAATCTGCCTCAGTCGTCACTTTTAAACCGGATATCAACAATCCATATTCCTCATGGTTTGACAATGATGGCGCATTAGAGCCGATAGTAACAATACGAAAAGGCACAGCGGTAAAGATAAGAAATAATACAAGATTCACTTATAAGATTGCTTTTAACGGGAATAGTGCATCCGGCGGTACTATGAAAGAAGTGACCGGAGAGTTTGATCACAGTATATATGTTCCCAGGAACAGATTTACAAAGAAAGGCTATATTTTTAAAGGTTTTACATATAAGTTTGGTGGCAAAACCTATACGGTTGATTCGGGAGATGAGATTCTTCTCAAAAAAACTGATGTTAAGACCAAAGCTGTATTAAAAGGCATTACCATAACGCTTACTGCTAATTGGGAAAAGGATACCTCAGTATTCCCTGCAGGTACTAACCTTGTGGACAAGAACGGACGTAAGACCGGATATGTTGTCACCTGCTCAGCACCAAAGAACCTGACGGTCAAATATGTAGGAACTGCTAATGACAAAAAGAAGAATGCTGTAACAGTAAAAGATACTGTAAAAGATATAAACGGCAATACTTATAAGGTAACTGCAATAGCAGACAGGGCTCTCAAAGACTCAAAAACGATAAGCAGGATCAATGTAGGCAAGTATGTTGCCACCATCGGAAGTGAGGCACTCTCGGGATGCACTGCCCTTACCACTGCCAAACTTGGGGAAAGTCTTACAACTATTGGAGATAAGGCTTTCTTTAAGACATCAATCAGCAGCCTGACACTTCCGGCAAAGACTGATCATCTTGGGGCACAGTTTATAGCAAAAGACTCAAAGTTAAAGACGCTCACGGTTAAGAGTGAGAAAATTACCGTTAAGACTCTTGGAGATAATGCTTTTGGCGGATTTGGCCAAAAGGTCATTGTAAAGGCCCCAAAGAAGATGCTTGGTAAATACACTGACATTTTCCAGAAAGAAGGCCTTAATAAGAATGTCAAAATTCAGGCACTTAAGTAAAATAAACAGTCTGTGAACTGATGTGACCTGGTGCTGATAATGAAAAGGAGTGGTGAGTTGATGAACAAAAAGTGTTATTTATCTGCAATAGTTCTGATATTTATGATGCTGACCATAATAAAGGTTGATGTGAGTGCTGCAGCAATCACAAAGACTGAGGGGAATATTACCTGGTCTCTGAATGATAAGGGCGTCCTGACAATTAGTAAGGCTGCTACGCCTAATAGTAAAGAGATTACTTTTAATGAATACTCAGACCGGATAAGTTCTGTAGTCATTAAAAATGGAGTCAAGGAGATATGGGAAGATGCGTTTTATGGATTTCATATAACAGACGTAAAAATTCCTGATTCAGTCACATCCATTGGAAACTACGCATTTGCTTCCTGCGATGAGCTTGAAAGTATTATTATTCCTGATTCTGTTGAAAATTTGGGTTACTCGGCATTCAGGTATTGCTATAAACTGGAATCAGTTACTATTTCCGGGACGTTATTATCCAAGTTAGATGATTTAACAGATATTTTTTACGAGACACCATGGCTTCTAAATAAAAAAGCTCCTGTAAAGGGAAGTATTGGATCTCTTAATTTTGTTCTTGACAAGTCAGGGATTCTTACGGTTAGTGGAAGTGGAAAATTGGATACCAGGCCATACGCGCTTTTACCGTATCGTGAAATGATTAAAAAAGTTGTCGTGGCCAAGGAATCAAGAAATATCTGTATGGATTTGTTTTGGTTTTACAATAGAGTCTATGAAAATATTGAGACAGTGGTCAATAATTCTGACAGTATCGTATATCTTACAACAACATATGAGGCGTATAATTATGCAGATGATATGTATAATATGAAGCCGGTATATGATAAGCCTGATTATTCATGGTATGACAAAGATGGTGCGCTGGTGCCGATAGACAGGATAGGCAAAGGCACAGCAATAAAGATCAGAGATGATACAAGATTCACCTACAAGATCAGTTTTAATGGAAATGGCGCTACCAGTGGCAGCATGAATGAAGTAACCGGAGAGTTGGGGCAAAAGTTCTATATCCCAAGAAACAGATTTGAGAGAAAGGGCTATAGTTTTACAGGCTTTACATACAAAATCGGAGATAAGACTCTGACTGCCGATTCAGGAGAAGCTATCGTCCTTAAAACAACTGACGTCAGGACCAAAGATTTCTTAAAGGGCAAAACACTTAAGCTTACTGCTACCTGGAAGAAAGACACTTCAGTATTCCCGGAGGGGACAAACCTTGTTGACAAAAACGGCAAGAAGACAGGATATGTCGTAACCAGCGCAGTAAAAGGCAACCTCACTGCAAAATATGTAGGAACTGGCGCTGATAAGAAAAAAACAAGCGTAACAATAAAGGATACCATTAAAGATGTAAACGGAAATACCTATAAGGTTACAGAAATCGGAGCTAAAGCACTTAAGGGCAGCAAGACCGTCAAGAAGGTTAAGGCTGGCAAGAATGTGATTTCTATAGGCGACGAGGCGTTCTCGGGTTGTGTCCTGCTCACTGAGGCCGTCCTTGATACAAACCTCAAAACCATCGGAGACAAGGCTTTTTACAAAACTGCGATCAAGAGCCTGACTCTTCCTGCCAACACAACTTACCTTGGAGCACAGTTTATAGCAGGTGATTCCAAACTAAAGACCCTTATAATAAAGAGTTCCGGGATAACTGTTAAGACCCTTGGCGACAATGCATTTGGCGGATTTGGAAAGAGTGTGGTCATCAAGGTTCCAAAGAAGATGAAAGCTAAATATACTACACTGTTTCTGGACGAAGGCCTTAATAACAAGGTGAAGATTCAGATCGGATAAAACAGAAAAAGACTTTTGTCACAATAAGGGAGACGAATGATGAAAGAGCTGTCGCTTTAGATGTGTGATTAAATCACATCTAAAGCGACAGCTCCTTGTTTTAATCCGCATATAGTTATTCATCATAGTCATCGTAATCGTTGTAATCATTGTACTCATCGTAGTCATCAAGGTGCTCATCATCCGGTTTGGCAGCTTCTTCGATGCCTGGTCTTCTTGTGAGCCTGTGGTGTATCATCCACGCTATGTGCACAACAAAGATGCAGGCGAGCATAAACAGATGAGTGTAGAAGATTCCCACGATGTAGTAGTTCCTCTCCAGCAGAAATCCCATTCCGAAGCCAAGTACGCTCAAAAGCCAGGTGAGAACGATGGCAAGAAGCAGGTAAGGGGAGTTGAGGAACATGTTCTTTAGCGCAATAAGGAAATCCTTGAGCGAAGCATCAAAGTATACGAAACGTCCTATCATAAGACCGAAGTAGTACATCATGACAGGGCTGTACTGGCTCTCGTCCCCGATTATGTTCAGATACATAAGGATAATGATCACATAGAACATGGCCATCATTCGTATTGTAGCCTTTTCCTCCTTTGTGATCCTTTTAAGAGGAATAATAAGGGTATCAAGTACTGTATTAAGGACGCAGGAGCACAGTATCAAAAGAAGCAGCATGAAGTCCTTGCCCTCTGACCACATCTTGATCATTATTCTTTCGTAGTGATTGAGATGTCCACCGGCTCCTGACTGTACCAGCGTGTAGACGTGGTTTATGACCACGTAGGAGCAGGAAAAAGACATTACTGAAGTTCCTGCTATTATCATCTCAAATAAACGCTGAGATTTATCAACAAAGGCATCTCTAAGTGCAAAGACCTTGGTGTGTCCGGTGAGTTTTTTGTCCAGAACAAACATGGATGCGAGATAGATGAGCCCCAGGCTTATTCCGATGGCAGCAGATACCATCAGAAAAAATATCATTTTTTTATCCCAGGTGAAGTCCGGGTTGATATAGGATTTTATAGACATTTGAAAAGCCTCCTGATTGTTTAAGATGACATAAATATTTAAGCGATATTGAGTATTTTGGTAAACTGATAACCTTACGCAATACCTAAGATATCATACAGTTATTGTTTTGGAAATACAAGGTTGTCAACACATTTACCAAATACTGCAGATGAATTTTTGTATATTGCGGTATAGGAGCGGAACTATATCAGTGTTAAAATTAATCCATGAAGTATTATGTGAATAATTATTCGGCTTTTTGACGGACTTTAGACTGCCCTTGGGAGATCCCAAGCAAATGGGTTACCTTAGGATCAATGATGATGGAGGACATGACATGGATAATTCTTTTCCTGAGATCAAGACACTTTTTGGATTTGGCTGCATGAGACTTCCTATGATCGGCTCAGAAGTTGATATTGAGCAGTTCAAGGAGATGACGGATTACTTTATAGACAACGGGTTTAACTATTTCGACACAGCCCACGGATATATTGATGGTAAGTCTGAGAAGGCTATAAAGATAGCGGTTTCGGACAGGTATCCGAGAGAAAAATTTCTTTTGACAAATAAGCTATCTGATTCATACTTCCATTCAGAAGAAGAGATAAGACCGCTGTTCCAGAGTCAGCTTGATGCCTGCGGTGTCGAATATTTTGACTTCTATCTGATGCATGCGCAGAATGCGAGGAACTTTAAACAGTACAAAGAGTGCAGGGCGTATGAGACCGCTTTTAAGCTCAAGGAAAAGGGAAAGATAAAGCATGTCGGACTGTCTTTCCATGACAAGGCAGAGGTTCTCGATGAGATACTGACAACCTACCCGGACGTTGAGATAGTGCAGATACAGTTCAACTATGTCGACTATGAGGACATCGCGATACAGAGCGGGAAGTGCTATGAGGTCTGCAGGAAGCATAACAAGCCTGTGATTGTCATGGAACCTGTCAAGGGAGGAAGCCTTGTTAAGCTCCCTGAGGCTGCGGATACTATATTCAGAGAGATGGGAGATCTTTCAAATGCCAGTTACGCCATAAGATATGCCGCAAGCTTTGAGGGCATCAGAGTCGTTCTGTCAGGCATGAGCGATATGGCTCAGATGAAGGACAATGTATCATACATGAAGGATTTCAAGCCTCTTTCCGATGAGGAGATGGGCGCAGTTGCAAGGGTTACGGCTGTCTACAGGGGGCTTTCAATGATACCGTGCACGTCGTGTCATTACTGCGTGGAGCAGAACCACTGCCCGATGAACATCATGATCCCGGAGATGTTTACCTGCCTCAATACCAGAAGGATTTTCGATGACTGGAATCAGAAGAGGCACTACTCGGACGTACTTACAGCCGGTGGAAACGGCAAGGCAAGCAGCTGCATAGAGTGCGGCGGCTGCGAGGCTGTATGCCCTCAGCATCTGGAGATAAGATCACTTTTAAAAGATGTTGCAGCCGAATTTGAAGGATAACATAGACAATGATAATTGACATTCATACTCACACATTTCCTGAAAAAATAGCCGCCAAGGCGGTTGATCACCTGAGCAAAGAGGCTCATATTGTTCCGTTTACGGATGGGACAATTTCAGGGCTTTTAGATGCCATGAAAGATGCAGGTGTTGATATATCTGTTGTCGTGCCTGTTGCGACAGGTGCTGACCAGGTTGTGAAGATAAATGACTCATCTATAAGAAACAATGAGAAGTACATGCCGGGGATAATATCTTTTGGCTGTATTCATCCGGAATTTGAAGACTATAGGACAGAACTGAGGCGTATAAAGGAGAGAGGTGTAAAGGGAATAAAACTTCATCCTGTGTACCAGCACACGGACATAGATGATATTCGCTTCCTCCGTATAATTGACTGCGCAGCCGAAAACGATCTGATAGTCCTTACTCACGCGGGAATTGACGTTGGTTTCCCGGGGGTTGTGCACTGTTCCCCTAAGATGTGCAGAAATGTTGTCGACAGGATAGGCAGTTTTAAGTTCATCCTTGCCCACATGGGAGGCTGGACCAACTGGGATGAAGTGCCGCAGTTTTTTGCAGATACGTGTGTTTATCTTGATACGTCTTTTTCATCGGAGAGGATAACTTCGCTTTCAGATGGATATTGGGATGACAAGCCCCAGGATATGATGGATGAAGACGGATATATGAAGATTATCGATGCACTTGGACCTGAGAGGATACTGTTTGGTTCGGACAGTCCGTGGACAGACCAGAAGGAGAGTATAGATTTTCTAAGAAGGCTTCCGCTTGGCGTAGAGGATATGACTGGGATTCTTGGAGGAAATGCAGCGAAGCTGCTGGGGGTTTGAGGCAGTGAGTCAGTGGGGACGTTACAGTTTGACTCACTTCGAAGAAGCGAGTCAAACTGTAACGTCCCCACTGACTCACTGCCTCTTTAATCTTTAATTAGATTTCTTCAATATTTTCCTGAGTCAGTATCTTGACGCCCTTTCCTGTCAGGCGAGCTTCCGCTGATTTGGTATCTGCGACGCGGAATATCATGCAGGCCTTGTTGGTTCTCTTTCCGCCGGGGAAGGCATACATATACTCGATGTTTACTTCAGCGTCGGCGAAGATTTCAAGGAGCTTGTCAAGACCACCTGCTTCGTCGGGAATCTCTATGGCAAGAACGGGAGTGAGGCTTGCGACGAAATCATTTTCCTTGAGGACGTTGACTGCATTAAGTACATCCTCAACGATTAGCCTTGCAATTCCAAAATCCTTGGTCTCGGCCACTGAGGTTGCTCTCATGTCTATACCATTTGCTGCGAGTACGCCTGTCATCTTTTTCAGAGTACCAGGCTTGTTTTCAAGAAAGACAGAAATCTGTTGAACGCTCATTGTTTTCCTCCTTATGTAATGTAAAACTCTAATAAAAAACATACTATTAGATTTTCCTCTTATCTATGACTCTCACGGCCTTGCCCTCACTTCTTGTGATGGACTTGGGCGCAAGCAGTGATACCTTGGCTTTGATGCCAAGCATGGACTTGAGGCCTTCCATGAGTTTCTTCTGCCTCTCCTCAACTTCACCGAGGTTATCAGTGAACATCTCGGGAGTCATCTCAACCTGGACATCGAGGGTATCGGTGTTGTTGACACGGTCAACTACGATCTGGTAGTTGGCTGCATAGCCGTTGTTGAGGAGTACAGTCTCAATTTCGCTCGGGAATACATTTACACCGCGGATGATGAGCATGTCGTCGGATCTTCCCATAGGCTTGTCCATTCTGACAAAGGTTCTTCCGCAGGAGCATTTCTGCCTTGTAAGTCTGCAGATATCTCTTGTGCGATACCTGATCATAGGGAAGGCTTCCTTGTCGACAGCTGTGAATACAAGTTCGCCCTGGCTTCCTTCAGGAAGGACTTCCTCTGTCTCCGGGTCTATTATCTCAACAATAAAGTGATCTTCGTTGACGTGCATTCCGTTTTGGGCTGAGCACTCAAACGCAACGCCGGGGCCTGACAGCTCGGTGAGACCATAGATATCAAAGGCCTTTATTCCCATAGTCTTTTCAATGGAATGGCGCATCTCCTCGCTCCATGCTTCTGCTCCGAATATTCCTGCTTTAAGCGGAATATCATCAGGACCATATCCAAGTTCCTGCATCCTTTCGCCAAGATACGCGGCGTAGCTGGGAGTGCAGCAAAGGATAGTTGCGCCCAGATCTTTGATGAACATTATCTGCCTGTCGGTGTTGCCGGAGCTGATAGGAACCGTCATACATCCAACCTTGTGGGATCCCCCGTTGAGGCCGGCGCCTCCGGTGAAAAGACCAAAGCCGTAGGAAATCTGACATACATCATCCTTTGTGCCGCCCGCAGCGGTGATGGCCCTGGCGCAGCAGTCATCCCAGAGATCTATGTCATGCTGGGTGTAGTAGGCGATAACTCTTTTGCCGGTAGTTCCTGAAGTTGAGTGTATCCTTACAACGTCCTTCCTTGGAACTGCCAGAAGCCCGTCAGGATAGGTTTCCCTCAGGTCTGCTTTTGACAGAAAAGGGAGTTTGTGAAGGTCATCAACTGACTTGATATCGTCCGGAGTAAGACCTTTTTCCTCCATCTTCTTGTGGTAGTGGGGCACGTTGTCCCAAACGTGCTTAACCTGTTTGACAAGTTTTTCTGACTGGATTTCCCTTATCTTTTCATAAGAGGCGCATTCAATTTCCTGTTGATAGTAACGTTCCATACTGACTCCTCCTGGCATTCTTACTCTTTATCGTTACCGAAGTTTTTGCCCAGCTCAAAGGCCTTTTTGTTCATATCAAGGAACTTGGCGGGAACATTGGCTTCAAGGGACTTCATCCATGCATCCTCCGGCAGGTCAAAGTAGTGCGAGAGCCTTCCGAGGAGCACGATATTAACAGCTTTGGAAGAACCTGCCTGCTCAGCAAGTGACAGACAGTCGAGAGCATCGACGTTGGTTCCTGTAGCCTTAAGCTTCTCTACGAGATTGTCAGGATACTGCGCAGCACCTGTGATGACAGGCATAGGATCTATCTGCTGGGTATTGGTGACAATCTGGCCATCCTTCTTAAGATAGGGAAGCCATCTTGCTGCTTCCAGAATCTCAAAGGAGACGATGTAGTCTGCCTCTCCCTTGTCTATTACAGGGGAAAAGACCTTGTCTCCGTATCTTACATAAGTCACAACAGATCCGCCTCGCTGGCTCATTCCGTGAACTTCTGATACCTTTACGTCATATCCCTGTGACATGAGAAGGTGCCCAAGGAGTTTGCTTGCAAGAAGTGAGCCTTGTCCGCCCACGCCTACGATCATTATATTCTTCGTTTCCATATTATCTGGCCTCCTTTCCGGATGCCTTGTCTTCAAAGGCACCTACAGGGCATAGCTGACTGCAGACGTTGCATCCGACGCAAAGAGTTGCATCAATGGCTGCCTTGCCGTCCTTCATGGATATGGCCGGGCATCCTATCTTCATGCAGGACTTGCAGCCTACGCACTTATCCCTGTTAACATTGAGCGGAGGGTTGTGCTTGACATATTTAAGAAGAGCACACGGACGCCTTGAGATGATAACCGAAGGAGCATCAGCGGCCAGTTCCTCTTTAAGGACTCTGTCGCATTCCTCGAGATTGTAGGGATCAACAACGCGTACCCTGTCAAAGCCCATGGCGCGGCAAAGTGCTTCAAGGTCGATTTTGCCTGCGGGGTCACCCTTTATGTTGTAGCCGGTGGTAGGGTTCTGTTGGTGACCTGTCATTCCTGTGATGGAGTTGTCCACGATGACGATTGTGGAGTTACTCTGGTTGTAGGCTACATTGGCAAGGCCTGTCATACCTGAGTGCATGAAGGTTGAATCACCTATAACCGCGACTGTCCTGCCTTCGCTCTCTTTTCCTCTTATCTTGTTGAAGCCGTGGGTTGCACCTATGGATGCTCCCATGCAGAGTGTCATCTCGATTGCGCCAAGCGGAGGAACGGCGCCAAGTGTGTAGCAGCCGATGTCTCCAAGAACCGTGCAGTTATTCTTTTTAAGAGTGTAGAACAATCCTCTGTGAGGACAGCCTGCGCACATAACGGGAGGTCTTGCCGGAATGGCATCTTCAAGCGAAGTTGTTGCCGCAACCTCTTTTCCGAAAGCACTTGCGATAAGACTCTGTGAGAATTCATCGCAGATCGGAAGAATGTCTTTGCCTGAAACAGCAATTCCAAGACTTCTTACATGATTCTCTATAATGGGATCGAGTTCTTCCACAACATAGAGCTTGTCTACCTTTGCGGCAAAGTCTCTTATCAGCTTCTCGGGAAGAGGATTGGTCATTCCAATCTTAAGGACTGATACCTCTGAGCCAAACACTTCCTTGACATACTGGTAGGACGTGGAGGAAGTGATGATGCCGATTCCGGTTCCGCCCATCTCTATGCGGTTGATGCCTGAGGTCTCTGCAAATTCAATAAGTTTTGCTGTTCTCTCCTCAACAAACGGATGACGCTTTTTGGCATTGCCGGGCATCATAACATACTTGGCGATGTTCTTTTCATAAGGAAAATCAGGAACATGGCGCTCTGAAACTGATACGAGCGACTGTGAGTGGGCAACTCTCGTGCACATCTTAAGGAGCACAGGAGTATCAAACTTCTCTGAAATATCAAATGCCCATTTGGTGAATTCGATCGCCTCCGCAGAATCCGATGGCTCGATCATCGGAACCTTGGCTGCAATCGCGTGATGCCTTGAGTCCTGTTCGTTCTGGGATGAGTGCATGCCTGCATCATCTGCGACGCAGATAACCATTCCTGCATTTACACCTGTGTATGACATGGTGTAGAGGGGATCTGCAGCAACGTTAAGTCCAACGTGCTTCTGGGCACAGAAAGAGCGGCGTCCCGCAAGGCTTGCGCCGAATGCGGATTCCATGGCAACTTTCTCATTGGGAGCCCATTCACAGTATATTTCATCATATTTGGCAGCTTCTTCGGTGATCTCGGTTGAGGGAGTTCCGGGGTAGCTTGAAATAAAGCATACACCTGCCTCGTAGAGACCACGGGCAACAGCCTTATTGCCCAGCATGAGCTGCTTGCCTGCATTGTCGTTCATTGTATAACCTCCTACATTGATACATAGTTGGGAATCACAATTCCTATCACAAGTTAAAGTGATAAAGTGAACCCTTTTATAAGGATAATAGAAATACTTGCTAAAATCAAGTTTAATATGTTTGACCAATCGATAAAAAGAGGTTATACTTTACTTTAGTGCTTTAAAGCGCGGATGAAGTCCGCTATATAATGATTTGGAGGAGTAAAGAAATGCCCATTACTGACTTACTTGAAAGAAATAGTAAGCTCTACGGGGAAGAGGTTGCCCTGGTGGAGATCAACCCTGAGATAAAGGAGGAGCAGCGGGTTACCTGGAAAGAGTATGAGCTTATCCAGCCTACTTCCACGGCTTATTACAGAAGGCAGATAACCTGGTCGGTGTTTGATGAGAAGGCAAACAGGGTTGCCAACATGCTGATCGAAAGAGGAGTAAAGAAGGGACAGAAGTGCGCGATACTTCTTATGAACTGCCTTGAGTGGCTGCCGATATATTTTGGAGTACTTAAGGCCGGAGCTGTTGCGGTACCGCTCAATTTCCGTTTTACCTCTGAGGAGATAGACTACTGCCTCAAGGCTTCAGACTCCGATGTTCTGTTCTATGGACCTGAATTTATAGGAAGGATCGAGGATATTGCACAGAAGCTTAAGAAGGAGATGCTTCTTTTCTTCGTGGGAGATCAGTGCCCTTCCTATGCAGATGACTACTACAGATATGCTTCAAATGCATCCTCCGTGGCTCCAAGGATCCTTATTGAGGACAAGGACGATGCGGCCATTTATTTCTCGTCAGGCACGACGGGATTCCCCAAGGCGATACTGCATATACATACGGCTCTGATGCAGTCTGCCAAGATGGAGGCAATCCACCACGAGACTACACACGCAGATAATTTCCTGTGCATTCCGCCGCTCTATCACACGGGAGCCAAGATGCACTGGTTCGGTTCACTTTACACGGGATCGAGGGCAGTTCTTCTCAAGGGCAATTCACCCGAGGCTATATTCAGGGCGGTATCTGAGGAGAGATGCACCATAGTATGGCTCCTTGTTCCGTGGGCTCAGGATATCCTTGCGGCACTTGATTCGGGGAAACTTAAAATAGAAGATTACCAGTTATCCCAGTGGAGGCTGATGCATATAGGTGCCCAGCCCATTCCGCCGTCACTGGTCCGCCACTGGCTGACATATTTCCCTCACCACAAGTACGACACCAACTATGGCCTCTCGGAGTCTACAGGCCCCGGCTGTGTGCACCTTGGACTTGAGAATGTACATAAGGTCGGAGCAATCGGTGTTCCCGGCTATGGATGGAAGACCAAGATCGTGGACGAAGAGGGCAATATCGTTAAGCAGGGCGAGATAGGAGAACTCTGTGTAAAAGGCCCCGGAGTTATGGTAGAATATTACAAGAATCCCGAGGCAACGGCTGAGATATTAAAAGACGGCTGGCTCTTTACCGGAGACATGGCACGCCAGGACGAAGACGGATTTATATTCCTTGTTGACAGGAAGAAGGATGTCATCATTTCCGGCGGTGAGAACCTGTATCCTGTTCAGATCGAGAGCTTCCTTATGAAGAATGACCGTATACATGATGCGGCAGTTATAGGACTTCGTGATACCAGACTTGGCGAGATTGCGGCTGCCATCATCCAGGTAAAAGAGGGAATGACACTTACCGAGGATGAAGTTATGGATTTCTGCAGAGATCTTCCAAGGTACAAGAGACCAAGAAAGATCATTTTTGCGGATGTCATCAGAAATGCTACCGGCAAGATAGACAAGCCGAGGCTCCGTGAGATTTACGCAGGAAGCCACATTGTCGAGGATCAGAACAAGTCGTGATCAGATAAAAAGGTAAAAATATGAGTAGTATGGATATAGTTTCGCTGGTAAGATGCGAAAGCTATGAATATGATGAAATCAGAAGGGCTCTCGATGAGAGCCTTTCTCTGATTGATGGGCTGAGCTTTTTAAAGCCCGATATGAAGGTTGGTATCAAGGCAAACCTTGTGACAGGATCCGCGGCTGACAGGGCCATTACAACACATCCTGTGCTCCTTAAAAGGCTGTGCGAGCTTCTAGTCCAAAGAGGAGCCAGTGTGGTTATAGGGGACAGCCCCGGAGGACTTTTTACCCCGGGATTTGTTCAGAATGTGTACAAAAACTGCGGCCTTACTGAACTTGAAAAAGCTTCAGGGGGCAGTATACTGCTCAATCAGAATTTCTCTGTAAAAGAGGCTGAGTTTAAGGATGCGGTCTCACTTAAGTCCTTTTCATACACCGGATGGCTTGATGATGTGGACGTGATCATCAATTTTTCCAAGCTCAAGACCCATGCGATGATGGGTATGAGCTGCGCTGTGAAGAATATGTTCGGCTGTGTCCCGGGGACAACCAAGACAGAATACCACATGAGATTTTCCGAGGAGAGAGCCTTTGCCAACGTCATGGTGGATCTCAATGAGTACTTTAAGCCTGTGCTGTACGTTGTTGATGCCATTGACGGAATGGAAGGGAACGGGCCTACAGCCGGGAAGAAGAGACACATAGGTGCGCTTCTTGCATCGAAAAGGCCATATTATCTCGATATGGTATGCGCTGATATCATAGGTATGGGTATGAGTGATGTGCAGACACTCCTCGTGGCCAATGAGAGAGGACTTGGACCAAAGGCTGTGGATGAGGCTGAGATTGTGGGAAGCCTTGAGCTTAAAGACATAAGGATCCCTGATTTTAAAAGAGCTACCATTCATCAGAGCATTACCTTCGAGGGAGGAGGTCTTTTTAACAGCATCAAGTCTGCGGCGGTGAAACTTGCCTACTCCACTAAACCACAGGTCAAAGAGGATGAGTGCATTGGGTGCAAAAAGTGTTTTGAGACCTGCCCCGCAAAAGCTATCACCATGGTGGGGGCTAAGGGCGCGTCGCGCATTATTCCCTCTATTGACCGCAGCAAATGCATCAAGTGCTTTTGCTGTCAGGAGTTTTGCCCTGTCGGAGCGATGAAGGTACACTATAATCCACTGGGAAAACTGCTCAACAGTCTTCAGAAGTGATGAGCTTTTTGCGCCTATAAATGATTAAACAGAATTGTTTTGATTGATATATAGTTTGCGTGTTATACTTTTCTATATGAAGAGGGCATAATATGAATATCACCAAAGAGCTTACAGATCATCTGAAGAATCTTATACACTCAGCTGCACTTGAAAACATAGACCCGGGTGCCTACTCAGAGCTATGTCGTAAACTTCATGTGGTAAAGATGTATTATGACATGGATCTTGGCAACGATGACAGATACAGGAATCACAGAACCGGAGAACTTGTCATTAACACCAAGGAAGACGGAAGAAAGCTTGTGCTGTATGACAGCGGGGAAAAGAGCGGCATTATCAGGCAGTACAAGTACTATTACGATGGCTACGAATATGTTCATGCCTATATAGAGTTTGAGGAAGGTATTGAAGAAAAAGATATCGATGAAGAACTCTATAATTTCTTTGCGGATGTGATATATCTTCTGGCAAGCAGGATGAATCTGCGCAAAATGCTTGATCATGCCGAGTCTTCTGACGTTGTCACCGGAATTCCCAATATTTATGCCATTCAAAAGAAGTATAATAAAAAAATCCAAAACACCAGGCCGCAGGACTTTGTTGTCCTGAGGATGAATCTTCGCAATTTTAAATATATCAATGAGGTGGCAGGTGCCAACAGCGGAGATGAGGCAATCAAGCAGTATGCCATAAAGCTTGTAAAATTTGTTGAAGAAGATGAGGGAGTTGCCCGCCTTGGCGGCGACAATTTTGTCATATATATTCACAGTGAAAACCTGAAGCGCTTCCTTAAAAAAGTCTCTTCGGTTACGATATCCAAGCTTAAATCCGCACCTAAGAACAGATTTGATGTGAGTACCTGGATCGGTGTATCTGCTCTTTCCGATAATGAGAATAAAAGCTTTATGGAGAGGCTCAATGATGCAAATGTGGCATGCAATATAGGCAAGAGCAGGCTCAAGCAGGATGTTGTATTTTACGGCGACGACTTAAAGAGGCTGATAATGCAGGGAAGGGACATTATCGCAGCTTTTCCAACGGCTGTAAAAGAGCATGAATTCATGCCTTTCTTCCAGCCCAAGGTTGACATGCGCACCGGGGATCTGGTGGGATTTGAGGCTCTGTGCAGGTGGTTCCACAATGGCAACTATATCTTTCCCGATCAGTTCATACCGGTACTTGA
This sequence comes from uncultured Butyrivibrio sp., assembly GCA_946536145.1. Taxonomy (GTDB): domain Bacteria; phylum Bacillota; class Clostridia; order Lachnospirales; family Lachnospiraceae; genus Butyrivibrio. The sequence goes on along the minus strand of CAMNEA010000010.1, from coordinate 10,037 downwards.
CAGAGAGGGACTTATCCCGGAGCTTGATCTTGCGATATTTAACGAAACCTGCCGCGCGATCAGAAGGTGGAAGGATATGGGGCTTAAGCCGCCAAGGATCTCAAGTAACTTCTCCAAGAAGAACCTTTTTATCCCAAAGATAGAGGACAAGATCCTGCAGGTGATAGAGGATAACGGACTTGCTGCCGATGATGTTGAGATAGAGATCACAGAGAGCATGAAGGACATTGAGTATGACAGGCTCATCCTGTTTGTTGGCAATCTCAAAGATCATGGGCTGTTCATCTCGATTGATGACTTTGGAACGGGGTATTCATCGCTCTCACTTCTTCATAATATTGAGGCGGATGTCATTAAGATAGACAAGTCTTTTACCGAACAGGTCACTACTGACAGAAAGGCAGCAATCCTCATTGAGAGCGTTATAACAATAGCCACGAAGCTTGATATGGAGATAATAGCAGAGGGCGTGGAGAGTTCTGAGCAGGGTGAGATGCTGATGCACCTTGGATGCAACTACGCTCAGGGCTTTTATTACAGCAAGCCTGTGGACTATCAGACTGCTACGGATTATATAAGAAATAATCCGTTCAAACCTATTGCTGAGGGATGAAATGGCAGATATAATTACTCTGGCAGTGATAGTGCTGCTTCTGGGACTGGCAATAAGATATATATACAGAGAGAAGAAAAGGGGCATCCGATGTATCGGGTGCCCTATGTCTGCAGACTGTAAAAAGAAAGACAAGGACTCCTGTAAATAACCTGGCAGAAAGTGATTGGATTTGGATATGCCGTTTAAGTATTCTTACGAAGAGGATAAAAGAGACAGACACAAATATATAATGATAACCGGCTACGAGGGAAATATAAAAGACCTGAAGGTGCCGGATACGATTGAAGGGATAAGAGTGGAAGCTATTGGCAACCACTCTTTTTCGGGAAGGCAGGATCTTGAGGAGATTACCTTACCTGAAACTGTGAGGATACTATACGGGTTTTCTTTTCACAACTGCAGGAATCTCAAAAAGATATCGCTCTATGACAGTATCGATGACTACTATGACGGTGTCTGCAGACAGTGTGACAGCCTGGCTGAAGTGAACATCACTGTCAACAGGGGATGGTTTGAGGTCATAAGGAATTTCCTTGCTGACAATGACAAGACTCTGAGATTTATGATAAATGTAAAGAGTGATGACTCTTTATCCTATGTAAGGAGCTGCCTCACATTCCCTGAGTATGTTTATGATTTTAATGAAAATACAATGGCAAGGACTATCCAGTTTTCTATTGCGGGTTCGGGCATGTTCTACAGGGAGTGCGTTGACAGAAGATATATCAATTACAGGGAGTATGACAGACTCTTTGACAAGGCGAGGATTGACGGTGGAAGAGTAGCCCGGGAAATAGCGGTGGGACGTCTTTTATATCCGGTGCAGCTAAGTGATGACTTCAGAAAAGGATATGAGAGCTATGTTAAAGAGAACGGAGCGGATATCCTTGGATCGCTTGTTGAAGAGGCCTCAAAAGAGCCGGGAGCTATAAATACTCTCAAAGATCTTTTGACTTATGATGCTGAGCTTTTTGATGAGGAGAGCATCGATGTGGCCATAAAGTCCGCTGCGGATAAAAAACTCACAGAAGTAAGTGCGCTGCTTATGGATGCGAATAAACAGGCAGGGCATGCCTCATCAAATGTATTTGTTTTTTAGGATTCACACGGGAGAGTAAAGAGTGGAGAGAAGAAAAGAGCTTGAAGAAGGCGGAAGGCGGGTTCTTGAGGCGGCAAGGACAGAACTTTATATTGAGATGCGCTTCATGGGACCGGCGCTGTCAGCTCTTTCCTGTGAGATGGATCTTTCGACCAGGACCATAGGAACAGATGCTGTCTCGATCAGGTTTAATCCTTCGCATGTGCTGAGGCTCTTTGTAGAGGAGCCGGGAAGGCTCAACAGGACCTATGTTCATATGCTTCTTCACTGCATTTTCAGGCACATGTATACCTCAGAGAGATACCCGGATAAGAGGCTCTATGACCTGTGCGCGGATATAGTTGCGGAGTCTGTTCTGGATGAAATGGATTACAGGTGCATATACAGGGTCTCTTCTGATTTTCGCGACAGGTGGTACGATAAGCTGACTAAAGAGCTTAAAGTCCTTACAGTAGAAAAACTCTACCGGTATTTTTCGGAAAATGAAGGCGACCTGACGGAAACAGAATACGAAAAGCTTGAGAGGGAATTCAAACTGGATGATCACAGCTTCTGGCTGAGGATGCAGGAGGAGCCCGGGGACAGGGACGATGACAAAAGAGAAAAGAAAGACCCTCCCGTTGACCGGGATATGGACACACCGCAGAGTAATGACCCGGGGAAGCAGAATGATGAAAAAGACGCTGACAGCGGCGGAAACGGAAATGTGAACTCTGACCCCGGCGATGGTAAAAAGAAGGAGAAGTATATAAATCCCAGGCGCCTTGAAAAGATCAGAAATCAGGAGAAAAACTGGGACAAGGAGGCAAAGCGCCTCGAGACAGAGATTGAGACAATAGGAAAAGAGGCTTCGGATCGGCTGGGCAAGCTGTCGTGGATGCTGAAGATCCAGAATACCAGGAAAACAGATTACAGAAAGTTCCTTGGAAGGTTCAAGGTACTTCGGGAAGAAGGCGGCATAGATATGGACACCTTCGACTACGGGATGTATGCCTTTGGCCTTGACACTTATGGCAACATGCCGCTTATAGAGGAAAATGAATTCAGGGAGATAAAGAAAGTACAGGAACTTGTCATAGCCATTGATACCTCTGCCTCCTGTAAGGATGAACTGGTTCAGAGGTTTTTAAACGAGACTGCTGATATGCTTCTGACGGGAGAAAGCTTTTTTCAAAAGATAAAACTGGTAATTATCGAGTGCGATGACAGGGTTCAGAAAATGATAAACATCACCGCGGCTGAGGAAATGGAAAAATACGCAGGCGGTATAACAATTGAGGGCGGCTACGGCACAGATTTCAGACCTGTATTTGAGAAAGTTGAGGAACTTCGGACTCAGCGTTTTTTTGAGAATCTTAAAGGGCTTGTCTATTTTACGGACGGATACGGTACCTATCCGGAAAAGCCGACAGATTACGATACTGCATTTGTCTTTGCAAAGGATGCTGATTATGAGGATGAGAAAGTCCCTGACTGGGCACTGAAACTGTATGTGTAAAATGGTTTATGAAGGGAAGAAAGATGAATATAAATGAAGCAAAAGAAGAGGTGAAAAAAGCAGTAAGAGCATATCTTGAAAAGGATGAGGCAGGACAGTATGAGATCCCTGTCGAGAGACAGCGCCCGATCCTTCTTATGGGGCCTCCCGGTATCGGCAAGACTGCCATAATGGAGCAGATAGCTCATGAACTTAATATCAATCTTGTGTCCTATACCATAACCCACCACACAAGGCAGAGCGCGATCGGTCTTCCGATGATATCGCAAAGAGATTATGGCGGAAGGGAGTATTCGGTAACCGAGTATACAATGAGTGAGATTATCGGAGCAATCTATGATCAGGTTGAGAAATCCGGGATAAAGGAGGGGATTCTTTTCCTGGATGAGATCAACTGCGTATCGGAGACCCTTGCTCCTACCATGCTTCAGTTCCTTCAGTACAAGACCTTTGGAAGCCACCGCGTGCCGGACGGATTTATCATTGTCACCGCAGGCAATCCACCTCAGTACAACAAGTCGGTCAGGGATTTTGACATCGTGACACTTGATCGTGTCAGACAGATAAATATCGAGGAGGATTTCGAGGCCTGGAAGGACTATGCCTACAAGGCAGGGATCCACGGAGCGGTAATGTCCTATCTTGAGATAAAAAAGGATAACTTTTACAGCATTAAAACAGATGTGGACGGCAGAACCTTTGTGACTGCCAGAGGCTGGGAGGACCTGTCAAGAGTCATGAAGGTCCATGAAAAGCTCGGACTGGAGATTGATGAGAGGCTCGCGGTCCAATATCTTCAGAACGCTGAAATTGCCCGGGACTTTGCGGATTATTATGAGCTTTACACAAGATACAGAGAGCTTTACCGGATACCGGATATATTAAATGGCAGCTTTCCTGAGGACAAAAAGAGCATAAGGAGCGGTTCTTTTGATGAGAAACTCAGCATAATAGGGCTGCTTACGGATACCCTGATGCAGGAGTTTACACAGTACGCAAGGCAGCAGGCTGTGCAGAAAATTCTTTTTGGCATCATAAAGGATGCCATGGGTGATAAGACAGAAGATGCCGGCAAAGATCCTTTTGGTCTTTTGGAATACCTGGATACGAAGGCAAAAGAGCTGGAGGAGGACCTGAAAAGCAGGGGTGAAGCTGGGCTGCTCGACAGAGAAGAAGAGCGGAGCCTTCGCATGGCAGTCAAAGCTCTTTTTGAATGTTCAAGGCATGTAAGAGCAGTACAGTCTGAGGGAGATATTGCCGGGAACAGACCTGTGGATGGCGGTGCGCCGGCAGATCATAATCTGGATGTTGCAAAGCAGTGGTTCAGGGACAGGGAAGATGCCAGGCAGAAAGCCATTAAAGAGACCGGCGACCACCTTACAAACAGTTTCAGGTTTATGGAAGAGACCTTTGGAAATGGGGATGAACTCACCGGAAGTCAGGAGATGGTTATCTTCATAACAGAGCTGTCCGGTGCGTACCATAGTCTTAAGTTTGTCAGAGAGACCGGAAATGACGCTTATTACAAATATAATAAGCTCCTTCTTCTGGGAGACAGAAAACAGGAACTCAGGGAAATGGCAATGAAACTTGTTCTGTGAGATATGGCAAACAAAGAGAGGCGGGTCCGTGTGACCTGCCTCTAAGTTTGTCTTTATCTTACTTTTACTTTTACGGTTGAGCTCCAGTCACCATAGACTTCCTGGTTGTCCTTGTATGTATAGGTACAAACTCTGCAGTATACATACTTGTCCGAGTTGACGTAGGTGAACACTGCCTTATTGTTGTCCTTACCATAAGTTCTGGCCTGGGTCCAACTGGAGAAATTCTTTTCATATGAATACTGAGCTATATATCCTTCACAGTTTTTGGTAACTTTCGTCCAGGAAAGAGATAGTTTGTTTTTTTTCGGGCTTGTAACCTTTAATCCGCTGACAGATCCGGAATCTTTGGTGGCTGTCGCTGTGTAAGGGGAGCTGCCGGATGAATCTGATTTGACTTTGACACTTACCGTCTTGCTCCATGCACCATACTTGGTGGTTTTGCCTTTGGTATTGTAGGCTCTTACTCTGAGATAGACCGTCTTGCCGGCTTTAAGGCTGCTAAAGGTAGCTTTGTTCTTGCTCTTGCTGGTTAGCTTCTTTGTTTTTACGCTCTTGAAATTCTTGTCGTAGGAAAGCTGCGCCTGATATCCTGTACAGTTCTTGGTGAGCTTAGTCCAGGTCAGAGTTGCTTTTTTAACAGTGCTGGATGCCTTGGGGTTCTTTATCTGAGCCGGCTTGGATACCGTTGTAGATGAACCGGAGCCACCTGAGGAAGATGAACTTCCGCCAGTCTTTGTAAATGTGGTCTTGTTCCATTCGTACTGTTCATATATGCCGCCGTTCCACTTTAAAGCGCCTTTAGAATGAGCGCCGCTAATGGAGAGGTAGGAGCCGGGATTGCCGGCACCGGTTGCTTCTCTTTTTAATATCTTTAAAGGAGGATTATCAGATGTGCCCTTTATGTCCATGGCTACATCTTTTCCTATGGTGAGTTTTGCATTTGTGCCACCGACGTAAATATTGCCATAGACCTGATTGCCATTATATTTGGAATTCATGGTCAGTTTGCCGTTTCCTGAAAAGGTAAGAGTGATCTTTTGTGATCCACTGCCATACCAGCACATGATCTTTCTTACCTTGTTGTTGCCTTTAAGCTCGATGGTCAGATCGCCCATTCCCTGTATTTCCACATCCCAGTAGGGAAGAGAAACATTGTTCCAGGTCATGGTATTGGTGCTTTCATTGTATGAAACTCCCTTTGGCGGTTTTGCCTTGTACTTTCCATCCTTGTCTATAACAAAGGCATAATCACTTGTTCCATACTTAAATACAATGTAACCGTGGCTGTAGGGCATCTCCTTGGCTGCATATACTTCTGATGGCCCTGTGACAGGGATAAGGGAAAAGATCATTATAAGTGATAAGACAAATCCCAGTAAAAAATTCAAATGTTTTTTCATATCGGGTACCTCCTCGGAAATATTGCAGGGGACTATTTAACTTTTACTTTTTTGGCACTGCTCCATGCACCATATACTTTCTTGCCGTTCTTTGTATCGTAGGCTCTTATCCTGAAGTAGACATATTTGCCGGATGTGAGGCCGTACCAGTATACATTGTAATAGTTCGGGCCCGGTAAATTGTAATCATAAGTGGTCGCGAATTTGCTGTCGTAAGAAAGCTGAGCCTGATAACCTGCGCAGTTCTTTGTGAGCTTTGTCCAGGTAAAATCAGCATAACCACTTTGCGGTGAGGTTGCCTTTATACCTGTTACATTGGGTACGGAGGATTTCGAGGTGCTGGATTTTTTGGAGGATCCCGATTTTACTTTTATCTTTACTGTTTTGCTCCAGGAACCGTATTTGGTCTTTTTGTTCTTGGTATTATAAGCTCTTACTCTGAGATATACCGTCTTGCCGGCTTTAAGGCTGCTCCAGGTTGCCTTGTTTTTGTTCTTACTGGTCAGCTTCTTTGTTTTGGCATTTTTAAAATTCTTGTTGGTGGAAAGCTGAGCCTGATAACCTGTGCAGTTCTTGGATAGCTTTGTCCAGGTTAAAGTTACTTTTTTGCTGGCACTGGATGCCTTGGGGTTCTTCACCTGCGCAGGCTTTACTGCGGTCTTTGATGAAGAGGACCCTCCTGAGGAACTCCCGCCGCCCGTTTTGGTGAAGGTGGTCTTGTTCCATTCATATTGCTGATATGAACTGTTCCACTTTAAAGAACCGCTGGAATGAGAACCGCTTATGGAAAGATACTTGCTTTGGGCACCTTTGGTTTCCAGTCTTCTGTAGATCTGTAAAGGCGGGTTACTGGATGTTCCATTGATGTCCATACTGACATTTTTGCCGATGGTAAGTTTTGCATCCGGACCACAGACCAGGATGAAACCATGAACCTGCTCGCCCTGATATTTTGAGTTCATGGTAAGCTTTCCGTTGCCTGTGAAGGTAACAGTGACTCTGGCCGATACACTGGTATACCCACAGTCCAGGTCCTTTAGCTTATTGTTGCCCTTAAGGTTTATGGTCAGATCTCCCATTCCCTGTATCTTCAGTTCGTAGAGTGCTTTGCTTACATTATTCAGGGTAAGGGTATTGGTGCTCTTGTCGTAGGAAATACCCTTCATCTTCGATGGAACGTGCTTGCCTTCCGCGTCATATACGAAGTCAAAATCCATTTTACTTACGACAGACTGAAAATAAATATATCCGTTGCTAAGAGGCATTTCCTTTGCGGCATAAGCCTTAAGATTTGTTGTTCCGGGAATTAGTCCAAGGACCATGACCACGGCAAGAACCAATCCCAGTCCCTGTTTAAAAAGCTTCTTCATATCAAACACCTCCTTGAAAAACCGAATAAAAATGAATATTCATACTCTTCCTTTGTATATTAATTATATCATATTAAAAATAATCAAGAAAAAGCATAAAATTGCCATGATGTAATTGTACATAATTGTGGTATGATAATATCCATCAGTTAAATTGATGTATATTTTATTAGGCGATATAATATAAATCAAAATCTATGTCGACTTATTAATATATCAGCTGAAAATATATCAAGACAAAAATTATTGTCTTGGAAATAAAATTAAGGAGAAAACTATGAAAAATGTATTAAAATATCAGCGCCAGTATTTTATGCCTCCAAAGCCCACTTTTGACTGGGTTAAGAAGGATTACATCGACCACCCGCCCATCTGGTGCAGCGTAGATCTTCGTGATGGCAATCAGGCCCTCATAGAGCCCATGAGCCTTGATGAGAAATTGGAGTTCTTCACAATGCTCGTTAAACTTGGCTTTAAGGAGATTGAGATTGGTTTCCCTGCTGCAAGTGAAACCGAGTTTGAGTTTGCAAGGACGCTCATCGAGAAGAATATGATCCCGGACGATGTGACAGTCCAGGTGCTTACTCAGGCGAGGGAGCATATCATCAAGAGGACATTTGAGGCTGTGAAGGGAGCACCTAAGGCCATCATCCATCTCTATAACTCTACATCTGTTGCACAGCGCGAGCAGGTGTTTAAGAAGAGCAAGGAGGAAGTGAAAAAGATTGCAGTCGATGGAGCCATACTTCTTGATAAGCTGGCAAAAGAGACTAACGGAAACTTCTCTTTTGAATACTCGCCGGAGAGCTTCCCCGGAACAGAAGTTGACTATGCGGTAGAGGTTTGCAACGCTGTCCTCGATGTTTGGAAGCCAACCAAGGAGAACAAGGTTGTCATCAACATCCCGACAACCGTTGAGATAGCAATGCCCCATGTGTTTGCAACACAGGTTGAGTATATAAGCAAGAACCTTAAGTACAGGGATGCGGTTACACTCTCGCTCCACCCTCATAACGACAGGGGATCCGGTGTCAGCGACGCAGAACTTGGATGCCTTGCAGGAGCCGACAGGATAGAGGGAACTCTTTTTGGAAACGGAGAGAGAACCGGTAATGTGGACATTGTCACTCTTGCGATAAATATGTACTCCCACGGTGTTGATCCGGGACTTGACTTCAGTAATATCGCAGAAGTTGGTGAGACCTATGAGCGCCTTACAAGGATGCATATCTATGAGAGACAGCCATACGCAGGACAGCTCGTGTTCACAGCTTTTTCCGGCTCACATCAGGATGCTATTTCCAAGGGATTTTCGTGGCATGAGCAGAAGAAGGACAAGGGAATTTGGTCTGTTCCGTATCTTCCCATCGATCCCAAGGATCTTGGCAGGGAGTACGACGGAGATGTCATCAGGATCAACAGCCAGTCCGGAAAGGGCGGCGTAAGCTACATCCTCAAGACCAATTATGGTATGATGGTGCCCAAGGAGATGCAGGCAGACATCAGCTATACGATAAAGGATATTTCGGACAGAGAGCATGCTGAGCTCTCACCTGCAAGGATCTATCAGATATTTGAGGATAAATATGTCCACAACGACAATATATTCAGGATTCCGGAGGTTCACTTCAAACAGATTGACGGAATTCTCGCAGAGGTAACGATAAGCCACGCTGACAAGGAACATACGGTTGAGGCCAACGGAAACGGACGTCTCGATGCTGTCAGCAATGCGATCAAGCAGTACTTCAATGTGAGCTACGAGCTCTCAAGCTACGAGGAGCACGCCCTCTCCAGGGGATCATCCTCCAAGGCCTGCTCTTATGTGGGGATAACCTATAACGGACAGAAGTACTGGGGCGTTGGAATCGATGAGGATATCATCAAGTCCTCCATCGGTGCTCTGGTGATCGCGGTCAATCAGATAGATGCAGTAAAGAACATAAAGGATGTCAAGGATGAGAGGATCAATTCCATCATCAACTATATCCAGGAGAATTATCTTACTGTGACGCTTGATGACCTCTCCAGCCAGTTCTATCTCTCAAAGCCGTATCTCTCCAAGTATATCAAGGAGAAATCGGGAATGACCTTTGGGGAGAACGTAAAGAGGATCCGCCTCAACAAGGCGAGCACACTTCTTAGAAATGGCAACATGAAGGTTGAGAAGGTTGCCGAGGCAGCAGGCTATCAGAACGTGGAGCACTTCAACAGGCTCTTTAAAAAGAAATACGGAATGACTCCGGTACAGTACAGGAGTAGCAGCAGATAAGAGAATGAGAAAGGCAGGTCGCGCAAACCTGCCTTTTGCGTTTAATGATATAGGTGCCAAAAGTCAAAATGCTTAATATGCAAGCATATAAGCATTTATGACTTTTGACACCTATATCATTAACCCTGAATTATTCATGACACCTTAGAACCATTCAAAAATCGCTTTGGATATTTTT